>CBIHMD010000288.1:0-4419 GCA_966210655.1 uncultured Thalassospira sp. | reverse complement strand
TCTGAAGACCGGCCTGCTGCCCGAAAAGGGCAAGCGCATCAGCAAGTGGTTGTTTAGCAATATCGAAATCGTGTTGCTGGCTAGCCTGTGCCAGTTCACTGGTTGCGGCTTGGGCCGCCGTGGCTGGCGCCGTATTTTCCATCGCACCGGCCGAAAATGCGATCCCCGAAACCGCGAATGCCGATAATGCTGTCGACATCGCAAACGTGCGACGCCATTTCCCCGAAGCCATCGACAAATTAACCCCCTTCATCAAGTTCAGTCTCCGCCTGGTTTTACGTTTTTGCAGAATGGGTGATTTGCAAATGCGAATTAAGTTCACCCTTTAACCAAGCAACGAAGGGGGAGGTGGCGATATTCAAAAAAAGTTGAGATTTTTTCGCAATATCATTTTTCGCCGTGTTTTCCCGGCGATTTCAGACAAGCGCTATTTGAGTGACAGCATAAGAATCCACGGCGAAATTTCGCGAAGCACAGCACCTTGCGCATCTGCAACCGCGGCAAGGACCGCCTTGGGATCTTCAAGGTTATAAATCCCGGTCAACGGCTCGCTTCCGAGTGCATCATCGCTGATCAAAATCCAGCCATCGAAATAACGGTCAACCATTTCAACGACCTCGGCAACCGACTGATCCTTGGCAATCAGTCCCCCGCCACGCCATGCCGCCACCAGTTCGGGCGCTATTGTCTGGCGAACAAATGAACCATCTTGGTCAACATGCACCATGTCACCGGCACCAAGTTCGGATACATTATCTGACTGGCCCCCACGGGTATGTTCCACACGAACCCATCCGTGTTCAACAGCGACATCAACACCGTACCCACCACGACGGACATCAAATGCAGTCCCCAGAACCGTTGTTTCGGTTTCACCGGAAATCACACGAAACGGTCGATCCGTCATTGGCACAACGTCGAAAAACGCTTCACCTCGCAACAATTCAATCTGTCGTTTATCCCCAGCAAAAGCCAGCGCAACCGCACTATCTGGGGCCAGATGCAACATGCTGCCATCCGGCAGCTCGACCACGCGCACTTCACCGGTCGGGCTTAGATAATCCGCATTCAGATCAATCATCCAGCTGGGCACGGCAATGACCAACAGGCACGCGACCAGCGCACATCCCGACAGACCCAGCGAAAGCTGCCGCTGCCAGAATGGATGCGCGCGCCGTCCGCGTACCGTGGCAATCGGGCTGGCGTCCGCATCTGGCATCGCAATGACGCTATCTTCGCGCAAAACATTCGGCTGCGCTTGTTTCACCCTGTCCTGCCATTCCGCAACATGGACCGGCACAGTCATATCAAGCATCTGCCAGACACGAAGTGTCTCGTCCCAATCGACGCGATTTTCCGCACTGCTTTCAAGCCACGCGTCATGGCGTGCGCGCAAATCCGGGTTATCGGGATCGTCGCTGAGCAAAGCGATCCACTCGCTTGCCGACCCTGGCGTCGTCATATTGTTCATCGCCTCGCATCTCTCCATGTGCTTGGCAGGACAGCGGCCGCTTTTGCGGTCCGTTTTGCGGGATTTTTCATGTCCTGACACATTGCGTTGCTTCCTTACTGAATAAACGATGGCAGTCTGCTGAATTTTCAATTTTTCAGCATTTTTTGCGCACGCTTACCTCTCCCTTGCCAAACGCGTTTTGCAATGCTCTATCGCGTCGGTCACCAGCCCGTGTGCCGTACCGACCGAAATATCAAGCCTTGCGGCGATTTCAGAAAATTTGCACCCGCCAAACCGGTGCATTTCAAGGGCGATGCGCGACCGGGGCGGAAGCTCCGCCAGTATCTGTTCAAGCAGCCTGAGTTCGCTTCGTGCAATGGCCTGGGCTTCGGGGTCCGGCCGGTCTTCGGGAATGGCATCGGTCATGCTGTTTTCATCAATGCCGACATGATTGCTTTCGCGCACCATCTTGCGTCGACCATCTATGGCAAGGTTGCGAACGATCCGGAAAATATAGCCAACCGGCTCATCAAGCCTGTCATCCATTTTAACTGCACCCGCCCGTTCCAGCCGGAAATAGGCATCCTGTACGACATCCTCGGCAGCAGCACGATCGCCGACAATTGCGCGCGCGTAATTGACCAGTTCGCGCCTTCTGGTCACGAACAGGGCGAGCAATTCCTCGTCGCGCCAACTTGCAACCATGGGCCCCCGACAGATCACATTCCGCAGCAAAGCAACTGCGAATTGTTTGCATTTACTTTGAATTTTTCACGCTGTCAAACATCCAGCCACCCGGCATCAACGACAAACCGGGTGCGAATTGTACGAAATCAAGGAAAATTCCTGTGTTTCGCCATTCGTTTCGCGGATCGATGGACTGTTCGTGCAAAGATTACAGTCCCGGCAAGCCATTACGATGCGGGACTGTTTTTGCGTTCAGAATGGAAGAGGAAGGGGCGCAATTATAAAACGCGATAGCCAAGGAAAACAGCGATGGTGCCCCCGGGGAGAATCGAACTCCCTATGAGTATATTATACACCAATCATGTTCGTTGTTTCACAACGATTTAAACGACACTCAAAGCCGATTTGTGCGGCTCATTGAGTCTTTGGTACACACATCCGATACGCATAGCAAGGTCAAAATGGCGGCAAGAACTTCGGGGCTGGCTTTATCGTTCTAACCTTATCCTCGGTTGTTTCCGCTTGAAGGGATGCACTATCTTGCGACGAAGCAAGAGGAAACGCGCTAGCCCGTATAGCATTCTCAACATTCCTGATAAGCCGATACACCTCCCCCTTTCCCTGGCTATCTTTAAAACTCTGGTAAGTTGCCAAAACTCTAGATGATGTTTCTTGAAAACTGGCGTAGTCCGCTTGATACGTTTCCTCGTCTAAAGGGGACCTATCACCCAATGAGGTAAAGAGCCGAACTATTTCCTTCTTCCTCTTTTCAAGCCTTCTATCTGTGATTCGATTAAGTCCAACCTTTGACAAATCATTCTTTGCCCTGTGACGATTTCGGCAAGCAGGTCCATCATGAGATTGAGTGGGCTCTCGCCATCTTCCTGCTCCAAGATTTTTAGAATGTCGTCTGTATTTTTCTTCGTCTTCTGTATTGTGCCTGTGACGTTTTGCAATTGAGCCATTGTGTTCCTCCATTAAGTTGTCGAACTCCATTTTTCTTATTTTTAGTAATCTGTG
Organism: uncultured Thalassospira sp.; assembly: GCA_966210655.1. Classification (GTDB taxonomy): domain Bacteria; phylum Pseudomonadota; class Alphaproteobacteria; order Rhodospirillales; family Thalassospiraceae; genus Thalassospira. Next base: position 1,259 of record CBIHMD010000288.1, on the reverse strand, counting down.
ACAGGCACCAACAAACGTGCCGTTTTCATGCTCAATGACAAAGGCTTTCTCTCCCCGCCTAAGCACAAGATTCATTTCACCCAGTTTCTCTGAGAAAACACTGATGTCAGATGCATCCCTGAACGCCTGCTTTACCTCTTGTTTGAGGGCAGGAAGATGCAAACCTTTCCTTTTAAGTTCTTGATGTTCTGCGGCCCCAAAAGAGGCCACTGGGCGAGGTGTTTCTGCAATGTGAAGAAGGGATGCTGCCCCCCCCCCCCCCCCTGATAGAAATTGCGCAACAGCGCGGTTATGCCTGCCAACCGTCAACTGATGTCCGAATTCCAGTTCCAGTAGCCTAGATATCTTTTCGTTTCTCACTTTGAAAAATTTTGAATCCATAGTTCTTCCCAAAAATCTCTCCGGCACAATCAGATGAAGATGATTGTTAGGACTTCCATCAGACAACTTCTTTGTATGACGAACCAGGATGTAAGGCCTTTCATTTGCATTAAACTCACTCAGGATAAGTTCAACGGCCCTATGCTCGTTCTCATTGCCCATCGGACGCCCAGCGTTGATAGAAATGTGCCTCATAGAGAACTTGCAACCATCAAACTCTGCTTCTCGATGGAACTTTTCAAAATCTCCCTCCCACCCAGCAAGAAGCTCAATACGCTCATTCTCCAAGCCTTTGTGAAGCAGATGGTTCTTGAGGTTTCGAAAACCGCCTGAAGTCCTGATTCTCGTCGTATTCAAAATCATCAGGTCACCTCAGATTGTTTATCTTTTCAGACATCCCCTGAAGCTGGGATTTGATATATACAAGGTCAGCTTGTTCATGTTTGCTATGTGCGTAGCGGGTAAGCTGATTGATGTTGTTGCCAACACAATTTAACTCTGTCTGTACTGAGTAAATTGCTTGGATGAGTTCCCTGTAGCTCTCAATTGTTTTCTTGCGTGCTGCCAAGGCCAAAGACTGTCTGGCCCATACTGATAAATTCATCCCAGAGGTGTTCGCCCCTGATTTGAATAATTTCTTTTCTTGTTCACTAACCCTTATTTTTAGAAACCTATTTCTTGCGACCATAATACGTACCTCCATTATTATTATTGGTTTTAAGGAGTCTACTCGGGGTCAACGGGGCAGAGCCCCTTGCCAGAATGTTTGAGTGCCGTGGGCACGATTAACACGGCTGGCTTACAAAAATAGGCACCTTAATTTTGCTAGGATTGCAAAACCTATGCATAGAACAAGAAATAAAAAAGCTCCCTTCAAA
>CBIHMD010000287.1:0-4432 GCA_966210655.1 uncultured Thalassospira sp. | reverse complement strand
TGCCTACAAGGCATGGCGCGATTACAGCAATCGCCAGAAACCGCAAAACCACGCGCGCGATACCGATCTTGCCAATGTCCCCGCCGACAGCGGTTTTTCCCCCGAGCAGGAACGCGGCGAAGGCGACCTTGATTTCCGTCTTGCTTTGGTCCGCGCCATGATTGCCGCTGCCAAGTCCGACTGACATATGGATCAGGCTGAAAACAAACGCATCGCGGCCCAGATCGAACAGTTTGAACTTGGCGCATCGGAAAAGGCGTTTCTGTTTGATGCCTTCTCGGCCGATGCCGATCCGCTCGCGATTGCCCGCCTTGCGCGGACCAGTGAACAGGGTGCCGAAATCTATCTGGCATCCAGTCTGTCGATTGACCCCGATGAACAGGTCGAACAGCAATATCTTGACCGGCTTGCCGGTTGCCTTGGCCTGCCCGGCGACCTGCGGACACATCTTGATACACAGGCCGAAGGCGCACGGCGCGAATTCGCCGCCGGATAGCAGATCCACACCACATTACACAAACAGGCCCGAACGATATTGTCCGGGCCTGACTTTGCCGCAATATGTATTGGTGGATTACATTCCCGGCATGATGACGGTATCTATGACGTGAATAATGCCGTTATCGTCTTCGATATCAGCTCGCGGCATCGTGCCCATCATTTAATTGCAATGTCGGGGCCACTCATCCACACAAGGTCGCCTTGCCTACTGAAACGCTGACACCCTGAAAAAGGGGAAAAAGCCGGTGCCGGGACGCGGCAAGGAATGCTATGCTGATGCCATCTTTCCGGATCGCCTCAGGGAGCCCCACGCATGAACGCCAATACGCGCATCACCATTTCCTGCACCGATCGCGTCGGTCTGGTATCCGATATTTCAGGTCGCCTGTTTGACATCGGTGCCAATCTTGGTCCGACCAGCTTTGTGCTCGATCAGGGGCGCGCGAATTTCGTCACGACCTGCGAATTGCCCGACACCTGCCCGATCACCGAATGCGAGGCAGCCCTTTTTGAATTACCGATGGATCAGGCCGAAATCACGGTCGAGGAAATTCAGCCTGCCCCGCTTCTGACCCGCGCACCGGGGGCGACACATATGATTGAATGTTCCGGCATTGATCAGCCCGGTCTGATTGCCCGACTGTCGGAGATTTTCATCGAATTCAACGCCAACATCGTGCAACTGGCCGCATCGGCAACCGATGAAAAGGACGCGCGCATCTATACCACACGGTTTGCGATTGCCATCCCCGCCGGCCGTGCGGCTGCCTGTCTGGCAACACTTGCCAATACCGCCGGATCAATGCGGATGCTGTTCCGGTTTGAAGAACTTTAGTGGCGCCGCGGACTACAAAGTTCCGTAATCGTCGACATCAAAGGCCACGTTGCCTTCAACCAGATCACTGATCTCGATCCCGTCGATCTGAACGCCATAGCTGTAATGTCGACCGCCACTGAAATCGACATAAACACCCGTGTCGTTCTGTTCGGCGTGATTTATGAAATCGTCAAAATCGTCGATGCCGCTTTTTTCCTGGAATGTTTTGCCAAGCAGAAAGCGATCGCCGTTTTCGCCCGCTTCAAAATCGGTAATACGATCACGTTCTGCCCCACCTTCGAACGTAGCCCAGACGAAACTGTCCGACGATTGGCCGCCCGTCAGAAGATCATTGCCATCCCCGCCAAACAACAGGTCTTCGCCATGCTCTCCCCTCAGGACATCATGACCGTCCTGCCCCAACATCCGGTCATCATCCCGGCCACCTTCCAGAAGGTCACGTCCTGCGCCGCCCGATAGCAGATCCTCCCATTGCCCACCCCGCAAGATGTCCTGGCCATCACCACCATGCATCGCGTCGTCACCAAGACCACCTTCCATAAGGTCGTCCCCTGCACCGCCATAAAGAAAGTCATCCGCATTATTGCCTTTGACAATATCATCACCGTCATCGCCATAGGCGTGGGTCCCGTCCGGCGGAAAAAGATCATCCCCGTAATATGTGTAACCGGCGAGAACTGTGTCATTCCCCTCTCCGCCATACAGACGGTCGCCACCTTCATTGCCCAGAATGGTGTCATCACCAGCATCACCGTAAAGGTAATCACGATCAGGTTGGCCATATTCCGTGCCAGAAACGGTATCGTTGCCGTCACCACCATAGGCAGTCGCACCGGTTAGCGTGTCATCACCGCCATTGCCATAGATGGTGTCATTTCCGAAATAGCCATCAATATTGTTGTCCTGATCGTCACCGATCAAAAGATCGCTATGGCTGGTTCCGAAAATACCCTCGACATCAATCAGGACATCCCCATCAGCATCGCCGCCTTCGGCAATGCCCGCGCCAAGATCAATGTGCACAGCCTCAGCCGAAGTCTGATAGCTAACAGTATCCTGCCCACTGCCGCCATCAAGGAAATCAGCACCGCTGCCGCCTGTCAGAAAATCATCACCGGCACGTCCCATCAGGGTATCGTTACCGCTATCCCCGGACATTGCATTATCACCGCCTCGGCCGATCATCATATCGTCACCACCGGCACCAAACAGGGTTCCGCCGCGTTCCTCACCGCCAATCAGCAGATCATCATGATTTGATCCGCGTATGTTCAGATCGCGAAGCTCGCTGTCATCGGCAAAGGAAATCTCATCCCCCTCGGCATCCCCGCCATAACCGGTCATGCTGTCCTGATCGAAATAAATGGCTTCGGGCGAACTACCATACGCAACAGTCGGCGCATAGCGGGAATAGGAAGTGGGAAATATATCGCGGAAATCAAAGTTGATGGTATCGGCACCGCCGCCACCTTCGACCGCACTTATTTCTCCTTCAAAATAGTCGTCTCCGTCAGTACCAATCACGCCCAGCTTCTGGGAAACATGGTCGCCATACTCCCCAACAATCAGCTGATCGCCATCCGCGTCACCACCACTAACGTCAAGCTGCGCGACCTGTTCGCCTGATGGGGCATCTTCATTATTGTAAAACTTGAATGTCAGGGGCTCCTCAGAAGTCGCATAGGACAGCACGTAATCGTCAGATAGCCCGCTAACGAAAAAGCTGTCGGCCCCGGCCCCACCAATCACCGTATCCGATTGGCTGAAATGGATATCGTCATCACCATCCAGACCATAGATAATGTCGCGACCTTGAGAGCTGTGGTTCAACACATCGTCTTCATTGGTACCGATGATCCGTGCCATGGAAGGCCTCCTGCCGTTAGATATGAAACAGCACAACGGTACGCCCTAAAGGCGATCTTAAAAAGAAAAATAAAACCTTAAATATAGTTCTATTTTCAACCGGAAATGCGGGTTTTCTGCGAAAAACAACACACTACCGGATCGCGGCAGCCTTAAACCGCAACCCGGTTACGCCCCGCCTGTTTTGCGGCATAAAGCTTTTCGTCCGCCTGTTTCAGCACTGCCCAGGGATCGTCGATATCCTCGTCACGTTCGGAAAGACCGACCGAGATGGTAACGGAAACCATCTTGTTTTTGTCGGGCGGAGTAATTTTGGTTGCTGCAATCCGCTTGCGAAGGGCTTCAAGCGGTTCGTGGGCTTTTTCCGCACTGCGTCCGGCAAAGACAACAGTGAATTCTTCGCCGCCATAGCGAAATGCCTTGCCCCCGCCGCCAACGCGTGCCAGTTCGCGTGAAACCTTGCGCAACACGATATCGCCGACATCATGGCCATAGGTATCGTTGAATTTCTTGAAATGATCGACGTCGAGCATCGCAATCGCATACTGGTTGCCAAGTTCGGCCAAGGCATGGCCCAATGCCCGACGACCGGGCAAACCGGTCAGATCATCGACAAACGCCATCCGCCACGCTTCCTGCGCCAACCCGGCCAGAACCACACCGGTCGCCGCCAGATACCCGTACTTGATAAAACCCGGCCCCATCACGGTCGCCACCGCAATGGCAATGATCGCGGCGGCAAAACTGGTTTCAAGCGGCCGATGCAGTGCAAGCAGAATACCGACCGAAACAACCGCCAGAACCAGGGCAGGCTGCGGCATATCGGCCATGAAACTGCCAGTATCGATCAGCCTATAATTCAGCACCTGATAAAGGGCCGCCCCGACATCGGCCTTGCCGGCCAGCATCAGCATGACAAAAAGCTGCAACCCCAGAACCAGCATCCGGGCAATGCCGCGCGGATTAAGAACCCCGCGTTCCTTGGTAAAACCAAGCACCAGCAGATTGACCGGGATCAGGTAAAGCGTCGCAATGCGCATGAAGGCAAGGCCATCGGCGGAAAAACCACCACCATTGCCCACAAGCAGCCAGTAGCAGACCAAAAGCAGGATCATGACGAAAACCGCACGCCCGCGGTTAAACCACCACCCGATTGCACCGCCCAGCACCGCAAGGATGAATGGTCCGTATCGCACAAGCCCTGCCAGCTCAGCCGGAACCAGTCCG
>CBIHMD010000286.1:0-4433 GCA_966210655.1 uncultured Thalassospira sp. | reverse complement strand
CGTCAGTCCGATGGCAAGCCCGGCTTCGCGCAGGCCCTTGGGCAAGGCGACAAGGCCCGAACGGAAAACTTCCGCCAGATAGGCACCGGCATAAATCGACAGGGTAAAAATGAAGGACGGTATCTTGTCGAGCGCAATGCCGAGCTGGGGCAATGCGAAGTAACAGAACAGGATCAGGACAAGGATCGGGGTATTGCGGATCGCAGAGACATAAGCCACTGCGATCCAGCGTAAAACCCGGTGACGGGACAGCATCCCGAAAGCCGCCAGAAGTCCGATCCCGCAACCGATTGCAATCGAGACAAGGGCAAGGAACAAGCCAAGGCCCAGACCCTGCGCCAGCAGCTCCCAATTGCGCCAGATGACGCTGAAATTGAAATCGTAGTTCAAAGCGGTTCTTCCCGGATGCTGCTAGGTTATTTGTATTCGATGGGGAAGCCGATCTGCGGCACAGACAGTTCTGTACCGAACCAGGTTTTGAAGCTGTCGGCGTAGAACGGGAATTCAACACCGGTCATGCCTTCGTGCAGAACCGTGTTTACAAAGTTCAGCCAACGCTGATCGCCCGGCTTCACGCCACAGGAATAGCTTTGCGGGTTCCAGCCATATCCGGCGTCATGGTAACGGCCCGGGTTTTTGACCATGAACCAGCGCAGTGCCGACTGGTCAGTTGCAGCAGCATCCGCACGCCCGGAATTAAGCGCCTGATACATCAGGTCCACACTGTCATACTGATCGACTTCTGCCTCTGGCAGGGCGGCGTGAACCATTTCTTCGGCGTAGACGTTCTGAAGAACGGCAACGGTGACGTCCGATCCGGCAGCTTTAAGCGCCTCGTAATCGGCGTAGTCACCACCTTCCATCTGCAACAGACCAACGCCTTCACGGTAATAGGGGATCGTGAATTCGATCTGCTGTGCGCGTTCGGCGGTCACCGTCATGAACTGGCAGGTCAGATCGACCTTGTCGGTCACAAGGTTCGGGATACGGGCATCGCCGGACTGCTGGACATATTCAATCTTGTCGGGATCGCCAAACAGGGCCTTGGCGACAAGGCGCCCCATATCAACGTCAAAGCCCTTGAGCTTGTTATCCGAGTCAATGAAGTGCCATGGCGGGTTGGTCGAACCGGTCCCCAAGATCAGGTGACCACGGTCAAGGACCTGCTGAAGCTTGCTGGCTTCCTGTGCAATGGCCGATCCGGCAGTTGCGGTCATAAGCGCCGCGACTGCCATTGTTTTTAAGAAGGTCATGTTTGTCTCCGCTGATGAAAAGAGCCAACCGTTTTGATGAATTCCGGCTTATTACGTTATACCGGAATCAATATCGTTATTGCGGATTTAACTTGAAACCAAAATCTAGCCATGTCAATTCGCTTTTGCGAAACCCTTGGTTTTCCTTGGCTTTCGAAATGTAGTGATCTCGGCACCCGGCCGATCTGATGAGCGGATTTTCACGGAAGTCATGGCATGTGCATCCCGTCAGAGCAGGTCGTTATCCGAGTATTTCTGCGCGAAACGACGAACACGAACACGGAGAAGATCGGGAGTCGCAGCGCGCGAGGTAGCAAAAAAGAATTCGGCCGCTATCACGAGATGCAATAGCGGCCGAATTCCGATAATTTTCTGGAGTAGCTTGCGCGGCTGAGGGATCAGCGGTTGCGCAGCGCGATCAGAAGACGAAGACTGTTAAGCGTCACCAGAACGGTTGCACCGGTATCTGCCATCACCGCCAGCCAAAGTCCCGTCAGACCGGTGATGCTCGTGACCAGAAAGACAGCCTTAAGCCCCAGTGCCAGCCCGATATTTTCGCGGATCACGCGGCGCGTCGTGCGGGACAGCTTTACCAGATTAACGACATCCGACAGCCGGTCCTTGACCGCCACCGCATCGGCGGCCTCAAGGGCGATGTCGGTGCCCCCGCCAATTGCGATGCCGACATCGGCCGATTTCAGCGCCGGGGCGTCGTTGATGCCATCACCAACCATGGCAATCGGTCCCTTTCGTGCCGGATCGTTACGCAAATCGGCCAGCACGTTCAGCTTGTCTTCGGGCAGAAGCTGCGCCCGGTAGTCCATACCAAGTTCACCAGCCATGCGTTTGGCAACGCGTTCGGCATCGCCGGTCAGCATCACGGGGCTGATGCCCAAGGCGTTCAGTTTGGCAAGCGCATCCCGCGCATCCGCACGCGCGGTATCCCGCAGCGCAAGCGCGCCGATAACATCACCATTACGCAGGATGACAACCGCCGTGCTACCGGCGTCCTCCTGTGCGGCAAGCCAATCGGCAACTTTGGCAACCGGTTCGATATCAAGGCGTTTGGCCGCCCCGACACGATAAAGCGTGCCATCAATCCGGGCCTCGACCCCGGCACCTGCAATGGTGCGCGCATCGGTGATTTCCGGCAGATCGAATTTCTTATCCGTTGCCGCATTGACCACCGCCTTTGCCAGCGGGTGGGAGGTTACGGTTTCAAGGGCGGCGGCAATGGCAAGCAGCCGATCTTCGTCCATATCACCCGCCGACATCACAGCCGTCAGCTTTGGCTTGCCTTCGGTCAATGTACCGGTTTTGTCAAACGCCATGGTCCGAACCGCCCCGATGGCCTCAAGCGCCGCCCCCCCCTTGACCAGCAAACCAATTTTAGCGGCACGGGCCAAGGCAGACGTCACTGCCGCCGGGGTGGAAATCACTAGCGCACAGGGGCACCCGATCAGAAGCAGGGCCAACCCGCGATAGATCCATTCTTCCCAGCCCTGCCCGAATAGGACCGGCGGAATGACGACCGTCAGGGCGGCAAGCGCCATGATGATTGGCGTATAGATACGGGCAAATTTGGTAACGAAACGCTCGACCGGTGCCTTGTGCTTTTCGCTTTGTTCAACCAGATCGATCACACGATCCAGCATGGTTTGTCCGGCCGCACGGGTTACGCGCATGCGTACGGGCCGATCGGTGACAATGGCACCGGCAAAAACCTCGTCCCCCGGTTCAGACGGGACGGGCACGGATTCACCGGTCAGGTGGCTGTTGTCAATTTCGGCGGCCCCGTCGGTCAGGATACCGTCGGCCGGAATACGTTCGCCTGGGCGGACTTCGACAATATCATTCAGTGCAAGCGCGGACGGGGCGACCGTTTCAAACACATTACCCGATGCCGAAACCCGCCTTGCGGTTTCCGGGGCCAGTTTCATCAGCGATTTGACACCGCTGCGTGCCCGCCCCGCGGCAACACCTTCAAGGCTTTCGCCAATAGCAAACAGCAGGACGACCATACCGGCTTCAAGACTTTCACCGATTGCAACCGCGCCAAGAACCGCGACACTCATCAACAGTTCGATGGAAAAGAATGCGCCGCTTGCCGCCAGACGGAACGCCGTTCTCATCACAGGCAATGCCGCGATGACCGAGGCAATGGACATGGCATAAGCATCGGTGACCGGAACCAGCCAGCTAACCAGCCCGCCCAGCACAAGCCAGACCGCCGCCCATGCAATTTCGTCCCCGGCTTCCGGCCAGGGGGCCAGTTTGCGCAGCAGGGATTTGTCATTGACATCGGTATCTTCCGACGCGGCATTGTCCGTCGCAGCCGGATTGGCAGAACCACAGGAACCGCTAGCGCAGCAAGCGGCTTCGGATGATTTCGCCGCCCCCGGGATTACCTTTTCCTTTGCCGGATAACCCAGTTTGGTCAGCATGGTGCTGATATCGAAACGCGTTTCGGCACTGTCGTCGCGAAGACCCAGCGTCACCGTTTCGCGCATCATCGATACATCAACACATTGCACGCCATCACGTTTGGAAAGCGCGGTTTCAATTTTCGCCACACAGGACCCGCAATCCATGCCCGATACAGCCCAATGACGATGCGAAATACCGTCGCGATGGCGGGCCAGCACATCGTCAACCGTGCCCTGTTCCCTGCCACTCAGTTCGGATTGCGCGTGCAGGCCATCGGCGGCAGCAACAAAGCTTTGCCCCGGTACGGCGTCGTTCAGAGCCGCAATCAGCGATGACTTGCAGCTTTCACAATTTCCAATGGCCGGGAATTGATCCCATTTTGCGATGACGGACATTCTGGACCTCGCCAACATTCAAATTTATATTCATACGTTACATTCAAATAACAATTCATATGTTGTGGAGTCAAGAACATTCAAACCATGATTTGAATGTTATCACACACAATGCCCGACGCCCCGAAAAAGTTGATGAATTACGCCAGCACTGCGGCCATAGTGACCACCCGATTTAAGAACCAAGGCCAACCGCCCGATGCCCCGTATTGTCATTTGCAAAACCTGCCAGCCAGCACCCGATACTGATCCGGCCTCAAAGGTGGATTTTGTCGATGCGGATGGTTTTGCGCGGCAGTTAGGTACGGCACTTGATCAGGCGGAATTGCCCGAAACGTTTGAAATCACGCAGGTTGAC
>CBIHMD010000285.1:0-4451 GCA_966210655.1 uncultured Thalassospira sp. | reverse complement strand
CACTTTGAACATGGGTCAAAGATTTCAACAGAGCCGCGCGTTCAATGGTCAGCTTCATGCCCGTCCTATCCGTCTGTCAGTATTGGTTTAACAAATTGATTTATAATCTGTTTTGTCGCTTTTACCCCACCCTTCCGGATGAGGCAGGCGCATTATAACATGCATGTCAGGAAATCGAAGGATTTTTACGGCCTAAACCCAAGCAAACAAAACGAGTCGTTGTATATTTTCCCGCACAATGCACGCAAAAGGCGGAACCCCGCGCGGTGCCTGATTTTCAGCCGGTTGATCACTGTAAAAACCCGCCCAGAATCAGAACGGGCCACCGTCCTTGAACCGTGACCCGTACCCGTATTTTCAAACCTCGATCAGCCTTCAAGCATACGACGCAGCAGATCGATATCCTCGGACAGCGAAGGATCGCTCACATGCAGCTCTTCGATCTTGCGAACTGCATGCATGACGGTCGTGTGGTCACGACCACCAAACTTACGACCGATTTCCGGCAAGGAATGCGTCGTCAATTGCTTGGACAGATACATTGCAACCTGACGCGGGCGGGCAACAGCCCGGGCGCGACGGGCGGAATGCATGTCCGACACCTTGATATTAAAATGTTCAGCGACCTTTTTCTGGATTTCCTCAATCGAAACCCGGCGTTCGGAAGCGCGCAGCACGTCGTGCAGCACGTCCTGAACCATCTCAAGGCTGATTTCACGTCCGACAAGCTGCGCATGGGCAATCACGCGGTTAAGCGCCCCTTCAAGTTCACGCACGTTCGCGGTGATCTTGTGAGCCAGGAATTCCATCACGCGCTGCGGCAGTTCAATATTCTGGCGTTCCGCCTTCGATTCGAGGATACCCAAACGCAGTTCATAGGTCGTGGCATGAATGTCCGCAACCAGACCGGAACCCAGACGGGAACGTAAACGTTCCTCGATATCTTCAAGGTCGGATGGTGACTTGTCGGCAGACACAATGATCTGACGCCCCTGATCCACCAGCGCATTGAAGGTGTGGAAGAATTCTTCCTGGGTCGAGTCCTTGCCGGAAATGAACTGAACATCATCGACCATCAGCACATCAACCGACCGGAACTGATCCTTGAAATCGACCGTGTTCTTGTCACGCAAGGCCCGGATGAACCGGTACATGAATTTTTCGGCAGACAGATAAATCACCGTGCGATGCGGTTGCGTGCGGCGAATATGCCATGCAATTGCATGCATCAGGTGGGTTTTACCAAGGCCAACGCCCCCGTAAAGGAACAGCGGATTGAATGGAACCGATTCGGCTTCGGCCAGGCGGCGCGCGGCGGCATAGGCAAATTCGTTCGGCTTGCCGATCACAAAATTGTCAAAGGTATATCGGGGATCAAGGGCTGCCGATATGCCGTCATCGGACATTGTGCCAATTGCCTTGCGGCCACCCGAAACCAGACCTTTTACATTTCCGGCATATGGCTGGGACGGGGCCTCGGCACCAGAACCCTCGTTCACAGCCCTGTCCTGGCGAACAGCATCGTCACTGATGCGCCCATACGCAGACCCGTTGCCAGAAGCTGGGCTGGCCGAATTCGAAACAGCCGAGGAGCTGGCGTTTTTCTGGCCATTGCCGTTTGCTGGCTGGACCACAATGATTTCAACAAAATGAACGTTTTCGTCCTCGGCGTGCCAGAAGGATTGAATACGGTCAAGGTAGTGCTGGGTGACCCAGTCACGCATTGCGCGGGTCGGCGCACCAAGACGCGCGACCCCGGCTTCGACCGCAATCAATGCGACCGGATCAAGCCAATAGCGATAAGCTGTCGCGCCAAACTCTGAACGAAGTTTTTCGCGGACAATTTGCCATGTCGCTTTCGCGTGATCGTCTAGTGCCGCCTGCTGGTCACCCGGAATCCTCCCGTTGGACTCCCCGAGTGCCGATTGCGTTCCCCTAACGGCGTGCTGCACTGTTAGAACCTTTCCCCGCTTACCCAAATCTTCACTACCAAACAAAACGCGAAAGACAAAAAAGTACTCAATCGCGTAGATCACGTTTGTGATCAACACGCCTGTCTTCCACCAAGTCTTGGAAGCGTACTCGCGCCTTTTGTTTTTTTGGTTCTTCGTCTTTCGCCACGTTGCGCAGCCAGCGAAGTCCAAACACTGTACTGATGCGATCCGCATCAGGCAAGGCGATCTTTAACAGAACGTTAAAAGGATTTCGGCACCAAAACAGTCCTTTGTTTGTGCGGATTTTTGCGGACCCGCAACCAAGGAACAAAAGGTGACTCAATGAAATCCGGGCAGCGAAAAGGCCGTGCTATAAGCACGGCCTTCGACTCGCCATCCCGTAAGGGATAAATTAAAGCGCTTTGACGCGAGCGGTCAGACGCGAGACCTTGCGAGCGACGGTGTTCTTGTGCAGAACGCCGAGCTGCGCGCCACGTGCCATTTCCGGCTCTGCAATTTTCAGCGCAGCCAGAGCAGCATCTTTGTCGCCAACGATCAGCGCAGCCTCGACCTTCTTAACGAAGGTACGAATGCGGCCGATACGGTTACCGTTAACGGTAGCACGTGCGGCGTTGCGAAGAATGCGCTTCTTGGCCGATTTATGGTGAGCCATTGCGAACCTGTCTCTTAAAACAAATGTTACGTAATTCGGAGCGCGGCTTATAGCTCCGTCGGAAACCCTCGTCAACCCCCGATACCTTCAATCCCGCTGAATTTCCGCGGTTTACGACTCTTTACTGCTGCAAGGCAGCAATGCATCGCGGGTATCAAGGCACTAACCCACCTGGATCAGCGGTGCTTGAAGTCCGGTTTTCTCTTTTCAGCAAAGGCTTTCATGCCCTCGGCCCGGTCATCAAGCGCAAATGTCGAATGGAACTCGCGACGCTCGAACATCAGGCCTTCGGTCAGGGACATTTCATAAGACTTGCTGACACTTTCCTTCACCTTCATCAATACCGGGCCAGAGAAAGAAGCAATTTTATCGGCCAGTTTCATCGCTTCTTCCATAAGCGAGTCGGCCGGGACGACTCGTGCGACGAGTCCCGAACGTTCTGCTTCTTCGGCATCCATCATCCGACCAGTCAGACACATTTCCATTGCTTTGGATTTGCCAATGGCGCGCGTAAGGCGTTGCGTCCCGCCTGCACCCGGAATGGTTCCGATGGTGATTTCCGGCTGACCGAACTTTGCCGTATCCGCGGCAAGAATAATGTCGCACATCATCGCAAGCTCGCAACCGCCACCAAGCGCAAAGCCTGCCACCGCGGCAATGACCGGCTTGCGGCAGCTTGCCACCCGCGTCCAGCCCTTGGTGATGAAGTCGTTCTTGTAGACGTCCATATAATCGTAATCGGCCATTTCCTTGATATCGGCCCCGGCCGCAAAGGCCCGTTCCGATCCGGTAATGACGATGGCGCGAATGTTTTCGTCATTTTCGAACTGATCAAGCGCCCCACCGATATCGGTGATCAATGCCGCACAAAGCGCGTTCAGCGCCTGGGGACGATTAAGGGTGATCAGGCCGACATTGCCCTTCACCTCGGCAATGATGTTCTCATAAGACATGCTGCAATCCTTTGTCGGGAATCTTATCCGCTTACATTTGCGGTCCGATTCGGTCGAAACCATATTTTGATACTGTTTTACCGATTTTATTTCCAAGCCGCAACCGGACCCGACAAAATCACCGGATTATCCGAACTTTGTCAGACGTGTTTCCAGCAACCGGAAATGCAAAACAGCTATTTCTGACAGGTAGGACAGAAGAAGGTTGATCGACCAGCCTGAACAATCCTGCCCACAGTGCTCTCACAGCCATCCGCGATGCAACTTTCGCCTTCCCGGCCATAAACCCGAAAGCTGTGCTGAAAATAGCCCAGCTCGCCATTGGCCTGACGATGATCTTTAAGGCTGGACCCCCCGGCGGCAATCGCGTCCTCAAGAACCAACCGGATTTCACGATAAAGACGTTCGATCTCGCCCTGTTTCAAATCCTTGGCCAGGCGGTCCGGTGCAATGCCTGACCTGAACAATGCTTCGCACACATATATATTGCCAAGCCCTGCGACCAGTCGCTGATCCAGCAGCACCGTTTTGATCGGACTTGCACGTTTGGCTATTCCCGCCGCCAGCACGGCCGCGTTGAAGCTGTTTCCCAAGGGTTCCGGCCCGATGTCGACCAGCATCTTGTGGGTGGGAACCTCATCAGCGGCAATCAGGGTGATAACACCAAACCGGCGCGGATCGGTAAACCGGACCACAGCGCCCCCCTGCATGACAAAATCGACATGATCATGCTTTGCCGGGGCCGGAACACCCACGGCAGGATCATCGAAGATCGTCATGCGACCAGACATTCCCAGATGCACCAACAGAACCTGCCCGTCATCCAGATCGCCCAGAATATATTTTGCCCGACGGGTCAGCTGATTGATCCGGCGCCCCGCCATGCGCCCC
>CBIHMD010000284.1:0-4500 GCA_966210655.1 uncultured Thalassospira sp. | reverse complement strand
ATCTGGCTGGCGTCTGCGGGATTAAGATCGCGATAAAGCAGTTCCATATTCGGTGCCGAGACACGCAGAATAAGGAATGCAAAAAACACAAGCAGCAACACCCCGACGCCACTGATGGCCATCAGGCGTGTCGGTCCAAGACCTTTAAGCGTTTGCAATAAACCGCCCACGTTCGACTGCTCCGGATCGATTGTTACCACTGTCCCCAACACCGGCAGATGTCCGCACAATAGCTACCGGTATCATCAACGAATAGAAGCGCATATTGAAGAACAGGTTAACGACCGGCAATTATTGCCCAGTAATGTGTCCAAAATTCGCCAATGATCTGAATCATTTGCATCTTTGACGAGATCAATATATCGACCATTATGTAGGTATTGCGCGCCCCAAAAAGAAGCCCGGCTGAAAAAGCCGGGCGAGTCCCTGTAAATATGCAGTCCATCGGGGCGGAAAGCCCGCCCCGATGGTATCAATCAGTTACCGTTTGATCCGGATCAGCTCGTCGAGCATTTCGTCAGTCGTGGTGATCGTCTTGGTGTTCGCCGAATAGGCGCGCTGGGTGATGATCATGTTGGTGAATTCCTCACCAAGATCGACGTTCGACCCTTCAAGAGCGGATGCCACAACGTTACCCGCACCGTTCAGGCCCGGTTCACGCAACAGATAGTCACCTGACTCACGGGTTTGGCGATAAACGTTACCGGTATGGTTTTCCATTTCATCAGGGGCTTCGAAGGTGGCAATCGCCAGTTTGTAGACAGGACGTTTCACGCCGTTGGCGAATTCAACCTGAAGAAAACCTTCTTCGGTGAAGGCATAGTTCACCATGGTACCCGCCTGGGCACCATTCTGGTTGATGAAGTGGGTGGTGTATTCGACAAGGTTACCGTTGGCATCCGAGCCGGCTGCGAACTGGGTGATGCCGTTGCCAAGACCCAGTGTCCCGAAATCAAGGGTAAAGGCGGAGTTTGCCGAACCGTTGGTCCAGGTTGCCGAGATGTCCTGATCGACAAGGCTGGTACCCGCATCGTCGGTAAAGGTCTGAAGGTTGCCCGCACCGTCAAAGGTCATGATACCGGACTGGATCAGGCCATTCGGATGTGTTGCGGCATCAAGTTCACCGGTGCCGGTGGTGCCGATAAGTTCAAATGCCCAACGGTTCTGGCCAAGTTTAAGGACCTGAAGGTTGACGGTATGGGCCGAGCCCAGCGAGTCATAGATCGTGACCGGCATGGAGTTGTTTTCGGCGGTCGCACCGGAAGCCAGATCACCACTGTTATAGGTTCCGGCCAGAGTGCCCGGAACACCCGGAATGGTGATGCCGGTGGCACTGAATGGTGTGCCGGTCACGTTGGCAAAGGTCACGCCCTGGTCGGCGAATGCGCCCGTAAGGGTCATGGTGTCGTTGGTGCCAGTTGTTGTTGTGGTGGCTGTGATCCCGGTTACAGCACTGATGTCCGCAGCCAGATCCGCAAGCGTGTCACCAGTGTTGATCGTGATGGTTGTGACTGTGCCATTGTGGGTAATGGAGAACTGATCACCGTTATTGATACCAGCCAGTGTGGTCAGGTCGGTCGTATCATAGTCGATGCCGGTTGTGGTCGAGGTTGCCGTACCTCCTGTAAGAGGGGTCTCATCCGAGTTCAGGTTTGCACCGAATTCGATCGTCGTTGTCGACGCGGCTGCGGTCAGGATTGAGTTGATATCAAGAACCTGCAGATCGGTAACCGCCGAGCTGTTCGAAGAGGTAACAACACCGTTCCGGTTCAGAAGCTGCCCGTCACGGTCGGTTGCCCAACCCTGAACATAATAACCTGCCGTGTTGCGCAGGAAGCCGTCATCGTCTGGCTTGAAGTCGCCAGCACGGGTAAAGAACAATTCGTCATTGGTTCCCGGCGCGGCGGTATCGCGCACGATGAAGAAACCGTCGCCGGAAATTGCGGCTGCCGTGTTTGACGAGGTCGCCTGCAGCAAGCCTTGCTTGCTGATCAATGCGGTCGGGTGAAACCGAACACCACCGGGGGTGTAACGGGTGTCGGTCGCGGATTCGGTAACAAGCGTCGAGAAACGCCCGATTGTACCCTTGTAACCGATCGTGTTGAGGTTCGAGATGTTGTCCGAAATGACGCCCAGATTTTGCGACTGGGCATTCAGGCCGGATACACCGGAAATCATAGCACCAAAAAGGCTCATTGTATTTCTCCTGCACCTACAGGGTGTTGATCAAAATCCGGATGAAAGCCCTCAGGCTGCTTCGTCCTGTTCGTCAGTTCCGGGATTATTATTGTCGCCATTATTATCGCCGGTCTCGGTTCCGGTATCCGTACTGTTCGCGCCCAGTTTGACGTTGGTCAGGGTTCCGAACGGTACAGAAACGTCACCGATACGCAGATAAATGTCGTCATCACCAATATCGACACTGTCGACATTACCGATGATGCCAATCGCCATTGAGGCCGGTTTACCTTTGTCGTCCTTGAAGGTGTCACCATTCGCGGCCATCGGCTTAAGCACAAGGGTGTAGGCACCCTCGGCCTGTGCGACGCCACTATTGTTCTTGCCGTCCCAGGTAAAGTTCTGGAGACCAGAAACATCGGTGAGATCTTCGGAATAAACCGTCTTGCCGCTCTGATCCTGAACCTGCAATTGCAGACGCGGAACTTCCGGCGAGATATTGTATTTGTATTTGAGCTCGCCATCCTTTTCGAGCCAGTTGGTATCGCCAACCGCCTCGATCTCGGCCCCGACATAGGACAGGGCGGAGAGCTGGCGCTGCTGGCTTTGCATCGCAAGCAGGTTTTCAAGGTTCTTGTTGCTCTGGATCCCTTGCTCGACCTGGGCGAACTGGCTTAGCTGGTCGGTGAATTTGTCACTTTCCATCGGCGAGGTCGGATCCTGGTTCTTGAGCTGAGTGGTCAACAGCGTCAGGAACGTGTCGAAGTTCTGGGCCAACTGGCTGGCGGAGCTGCTGGAGGCCGCATTCGTGTTATTGGCTGCGACACCAATATTGGTAGTTGATGAAACGGTCATAATCCTGTTCCCCTACCTTTCCTAAATCCGGATATCGACGAGGCCGTTGGGATTGATCCCGTAGCCAATGGCGACATGTTCTGCGAGTTCGGCACCGCTCATGACATCGCCTTCTTCAGGCGCGCTGCCAGAATTGTTTGCCATACGGGATTGGCCGTTGCCTTCCTGGCTTTGGCCGCCTTCGTTCCGATGTTCGAAGGTAAAGCTTTGGCTGTCCGCATTCAGGCCCGCGTCCTTGAGTGCCTGTTGCAGGGCGCGTGAATCCTGTCGCAGCATGTCGAGAGTCTCGCGCGTATCGGCCTGGATGACACCCTGAACACGCCCGTCATGGCTGATTTCAAGTTTGACATCGACCCGGCCAAGATGCTCCGGACGAAGCTGAACCGAAATCTTGTCAACGCCTTCACTGGCAGCATTACGGATATGGACTGCGACCTGCTGCTGAACCTGCTGTGCCGGAGCACTGCGGGCTGTATGTGCCGTTTGCCCGGTGGCATTGCTCTGGGTCAGACTGCTGTTGCCGGTAAGCGGCCCATTGGCGGTTTGTGTGGTGCTGCCTTCGGCAGTTCCGGTTGCGCTGACGGCTGTTTTGGCATCACCGGTCACGGTGGTTTGTACGCCAGGCTGCATGTTCTGGATATTTGCAGCACCGGCCATTGACTGCTGCGCGGCCTGAGCGGTGGCGTTGGCAGGGGTAGAGGTACCGGCATTTGCAGTGGATTGCGCAGCAGCATTATTGCCCGCATTCACAGCGTTGCCGACGTTACCCGAATTTGCTGTTTCCGGGCCCGATTTGATGGTGCCTTCGCCGCTCATGGCATCAACAACCTTCGAGATGAAGCTGTCATTGCCAGCGGTGGCGGTGCCGGTTTCCTTACCGTTCAGGGCCGACTTGGCCGTCGCGCCTGCTGCGGGCTGCGACAGGGCCGTGGAATTCATCAGGCCGTCGGTTGTGCCCTCGGCATTTTGCGCCGGTGTACCGGTAACGGGCTGGGCGGTTGTCCCTGCTGCGGTCGGGGAGGCCGCATTTACATTGGCAGCAACATTGGATTGCTGAGAGGCCGGATTAATACCGGGTACTGCGGCAATGCCAGTCGCAATTGTCTGATCAACGGCCAAAGCAGGATCGGCAACAGCGACAGTTTCATTCTGTGTTACGGCAGGCTGGTCTGCATGAACCACTTCTTCGCTTGGATCGGCAGAGGCTTCTTTCTGCCCATCCGCAGAAGCGGTTTCGGTTTCGCTGACATCATCGCCTGCATGCTCGCTCTCGCGATCGGCAACATCAGAATGCTCGTCTGTCGGTCGCGGATCGTCATGGGGCTCGGCAGCATCGGCAGCATCGACATCATCGTAGCGGTCATGATCATCGCGATCATTGTTGGAGCGTGCGTCGGTTCGCGGTGCATCGGATTTGGTATAATCGTCGTGCGCTGATGTGGTCGCAGTGTCATTGCGTTTCGCGTT
>CBIHMD010000283.1:0-4558 GCA_966210655.1 uncultured Thalassospira sp. | reverse complement strand
CGGGGAGGCCGATGACGGGTGGGGGATGACGGCATCAAGTCCCCATTCGCTGGCGCTATCAAAACCCAGCACATGTGCCCACGGCCAGTTATCGACAGCCGGGCTTTTGGAGCTGTTGCCGGTTGCGGGGGCGGCTGGGCCATTTGCAGTGCTGCTGGGCTGTTGGTCTTTGTTGGTCATGCTGACAATCCCCTAGTTGCACTTGCGAAACGCTGCGGAAGGTGCATGCCTGCGCCGAACCGGATTTCACAAGGATTGCGACGGTTCACATGCCAGAAGGACGGAGAACACCGGGGGTTGTGACAAAAACGTCAAATCGCGCGTTGGGAAAGGCAACAAAAAACCCCGCAGGGCTGTTCGCCCGACGGGGTTATAGTGGTGCTGATGATAGGATTTGAACCTACGACCTACGCATTACGAATGCGCCGCTCTACCAGCTGAGCTACATCAGCACGATTCATTTTGTGGCGCGGAAAATACGGATAATCCCCCCTGTTGGCAAGTGCTTTATTGTTCTTTTTATCATCCATCCCCAACTGTATCCGGCAGATTGCGCAGGGTGTCAGGAAGATCGACCAAAACCGTAAATATCACATTGACCGTTATGTAGTTCCCCGGCATAGATAGCGCACCCCACTGCGTCATGCCGTAACGTCAATCAAGGGAAGTCATATGTGCCGCTGGCTAAGCTATATCGGAGATCCGGTTTATCTTGAAAAACTGGTGTTCGAGCCACGCCACTCCCTTGTTGAGCAAAGCCTGCATGCCGAACAGGCCAAGACGCCGACCAATGGCGATGGGTTTGGCATCGGCTGGTATGACGAACGCAAAACACCCGGCCTTTATCGCGAAATCCTGCCAGCCTGGAACGATCCGAACCTTCGGTCGCTTGCGCATCATATCCGATCGGGCATGTTTTTCGCCCATGTCCGTGCGTCGACCGGGACCGAAACCAGCCGTACCAACTGCCACCCGTTTGCGCATGAAAATTACCTTTTCATGCATAATGGCCAGATCGGCGATTATCCGCTGGTGCGGCGTGTGCTGGAAGCGATGATTGATGACGAATTTTACGCAACCCGCCATGGCACGACGGACAGCGAACTGATTTTCTGTCTGATGCTGACATTTGGTTTGCGCACTGATCCGCATCGCGCGATCCGCAAAACCATCGAAGTTGTCGAACGTGAAATGAAGGGCCGCGGGGCAACCGCGCCCTTCCGCTTTACCGCCTGTTTGTCCAACGGCGAAAGTGTTTGCGCCATCCGCCATGCCAGCGACGACAAGCCGCCATCGCTTTACTGGCGCAAGCGCGGGGATCATGTGATTGTTGTATCAGAACCGCTGGATGCCGAAAGTGATAGCTGGATCGCGGTGGCCCCCAATCATACCCTGCATGTTTGCCGGGATCTGAATGTCTGCGAAGAACCGACGCTTTCAGCGACGGGATGTATGGGCGCGGCGTAATCCTAGTTCGCGACGATCACCTGTGATCGGCCACGGACCAGTTGCTGTTGCAAAACATCGCCCGGGGCGGTGTTCAGCAACACGGTTTTGAAGTCTGATGCGTGACCATCGCGGCAAAGCGCCTTGCGGCCGACTTTCTTTTCATCGACCAGAAGGATCGCGTGATCGCAGCAGGCGGCAAGGGCGCGGCGAGCACGGACTTCGTCCATGTTGAAATCCATAAGGTCGCCGGTTTCCGACATTCCCCCGACACTGACAATCCCGAAATCGGCGCGGTAAGAGCCAAAGAATTCCGCGCTGTCGGCCCCGATGATATCAAGATCGCGGGTGCGGATGGTGCCGCCTGCAAGGCGCAATGTGACATTAGGTGCGTTCTGTAATGTCAGCACGACATGGATGTTATTGGTCAGCACCGTCAGATTGCGGTGCGAAGCCAGGCTTTGAGCGGCCAACTCGGCGGTGGTGCCGGTGCCAATCGCGATGGTGCATCCCTCGGGGATGATGTCGGCGAGTTTGGCGGCAAGGGCGCGTTTGCCGCTGCGATTCCAGACTTCGCGTTTTTCATAGGCGGAGTTATCCGGATCGGGGGCCGGGCCAGCAAGGCCGTGACGGCGGAAGATGCGGCCCTGTTCCTGCAAATCACGCAAGTCAGTCCGGATCGTCTGGACCGAGACGTTAAAGCGGCGTGCCAGTTCCTCGACCGCCATGAAGCCGCAGGATTTGACAAGGGCGACAATCCGGTCGCGACGGCGATCAAGAGGCACGGGATCGGACATTGGTTTCCTTTGATGTTCTTTCGCTCGAAAGTATGTGTTTCGCAATGTCAGGGAGTATAGACAGGCTAGGTTGCGCCTGAAAAGCCCGGCAGGCTTGTTGAAACATTTAATTCTTTGCTTTGTCACACAACTGCAACCGAAATCCATATAACGTCCCCGTCGGATTGTTTTCGAACGAAACCTTCGGGGTGGCCGCAAACGGTACGCCACACGCAATCAAGGGATGTGGATGATGCGTAACGTTCTTCTTGCTGCCGTGGCTTCGGCTGCGATGATGCTGCCGGTTGTTGGTCAGGCTGCCGAAAAACTGGTTCTTTATACCAGCCAGCCAAATCAGGATGCCCAGACCACCGTCGATGCCTTTAAGGCAGCATACCCCGATATTGAAGTCGCATGGGTGCGTGATGGCACCACCAAGCTGATGGCAAAGCTGCGCGCCGAGATCGCCGCTGGCGATCCGCGCCCGGATGTTCTGCTGATTGCCGATACCGTGACACTGGAAGGCATGAAGGGCGAAGGCCTTTTGCAGGCGTATAAATCGCCGGAAGCATCGGCCTATGAAGCGGCCCTTTATGATACGGATGGCTATTACTATTCGACCAAGCTGATCACGACGGGCATCGTTTATAATACCGGTGTCGAGAAAGCCCCGAAAAGCTGGAAAGACCTTTCCGATCCGGCGATGAAAAATCAGGTTGTCATGCCAAGCCCGCTTTATTCCGGTGCAGCGCTTATTCACCTGTCGACCCTGACGGAAAACAAGGAACTGGGTTGGGATTACTATCAGGCGCTGGCAGCGAACGAAGCACGCGCACAGGGCGGTAATGGCGGTGTCTTCAAGGCCGTTGCATCGGGTGAAAAGCCGTATGGCGTGGTTGTCGACTTCCTTGCGATCCGTGGCAAGGCTGAAGGTTCGCCGGTTGATTTCGTCTTCCCGACCGAAGGTGTCACCTATGTGACCGAGCCGGTTGCGATCATGAAAGAGGCCAAAAACGTCGATGCAGCGCACAAGTTTGTTGATTTCGTTCTGTCGAACAAGGGTCAGGAACTGGTTCTGGATATGGGTTATGTCCCGGCACGCGGCGACATGGCGCTTCCGGAAGGTTTCCCGGCACGCAGTGACATCAAACTGATGGATTTCAATCCGGCTGTGGCACTGGAACAGGCAGAAGCGAACAAGAAAAAGTTCGCGGACATTTTCGGGGCTGAATAATGCAGGCTGCAAGTCGCCTTCGCGGCTTCATGCCCGGCCTTGCAAGCCCGACGGTTGGCAACCGGTCTTCGGACCGGTTGCTGCCGTGGCTTTTGGTGCCGGTGTTCGTGATTTCGATTTTGCCGATTGCGCGCCTTGCGATTGAGGGTGTGTTTGTCGGTGGTGTGCCCAGTGCGGATTATATCCGTGATGTTCTGGGTAGTTCGACGACATGGCGGGCAACTGCCAACAGTCTTTATACCGCCGGGCTTGGCACGATTATCTCGCTTCTGATCGGGGGGGCGTTTGCCTTTCTGGTGGCGTTGACCGATATCCGCGCCAAGGCGGTTCTGGTTTTCTGTTTCATGATCCCGATGATGATCCCGCCGCAAATCACGGCATTGGCGTGGGTGCAACTGACCGGGCCGAGTAGTGCTCTTTTGAATGCGCTGGGCATGGCACCGGCAATGGGATCGCCCCAGCCGTTTTATTCGGCAGAGGGGATTGCGCTGTTGCTGGGTATTCAGCATGCGTCGATCGTGTTTCTGACCCTTCGGGCCAATTTGCGCCTGCTACCGCGTGAACAGATCGAAGCCGCCCGTCTGGCGGGGGCACGTGGCGGACGGTTGTGGTGGCAGATCATCCTGCCGCTGACCAGCCCCGGTTTGATTGCCGGAACGGCAATGGCATTTGTCACGGCCCTTGGCAATTTCGGTATTCCGGCAATGCTGGGGATTCCGGCGAATTATTCGACATTGCCGACCCTGATTTATCAGAAGCTTGCCGGATTTGGCCCGTCGGTTCTGGGCGAGGTATCGGTCTTGGCGATGCTGATCGGGGCAATTGCGATTTGCGGCGTAGCGTTGCATCACCGGTTACTGGGCAAGCGCGATTATCGCCTGATGGGGATGGTGGGGCGGCCACTCGATATCCGGCTGGGGCGGCGTCGGACATTGGTCGAAGCGGTGCTTTGGATGGTTTTGATCGCCATTCTGGTGATCCCGCTGGTGGCATTGATTGCGACCGCACTGGTTCCGGCATTCGGGGTGAAGCTGAGCCTTGCCAATTACAGTTTCGATGCATTTTACGAAGTCCTGTTTGTTCAGCCATCGACCATCCGGGC
>CBIHMD010000282.1:0-4560 GCA_966210655.1 uncultured Thalassospira sp. | reverse complement strand
GTTGTTAACAACGTTATCTCGTTGTGTTCTGTGCCGGTGATCCTTGAAAAGGGTGCGGAATATTATCGTGATTTCGGCATGGGCCGTTCACGCGGGACCATTCCGATCCAGATCGCTGGCAATGTCAAACATGGTGGCCTTTACGAAACGGCGTTTGGCCTGACGCTGGGTGAAATCGTCGATCAGATCGGCGGTGGCACGGCAAGTGGCCGCCCGGTCAAGGCGGTTCAGGTCGGTGGTCCGCTGGGCGCGTATTTCCCGCGTGAACTGTTTGATACGCCATTTGCTTACGAAGCTTTTGCCAAGGCGGACGGTTTGATCGGTCATGCCGGTGTTGTCGTGTTTGACGACAGTGTCGACATGATGAAACAGGCCCGTTTTGCCATGGAATTCTGTGCGATTGAATCATGTGGCAAATGCACGCCATGCCGCATCGGATCAACACGCGGCACCGAAGTCGTCGACAAGATCGCACGCGGCGAAGATCCCGAAATGCAAAAGGAACTTCTGGCCGACCTGTGTGAAACGATGAAGTTCGGGTCGCTATGTGCGCTGGGCGGGTTTACGCCCTATCCGGTGATGAGCGCACTGACCCATTTCCCTGATGATTTCAAGCCCCATGCGCTTGATATAGCCGCGGAGTGAGAGCGATGTCCTTGATACAAGAAGTCGACTACGGAACCCCCGCTGCCAAATCCGAAAAGACCGTTACGATCAATGTTGACGGATTTGATGTCACCGTTCCCGAAGGCACATCGATCATGCGGGCCTCGATGGAGGCGGGCATTCAGGTGCCGAAATTGTGCGCGACCGATATGGTCGATGCGTTCGGGTCATGCCGCCTGTGTCTGGTCGAAGTTGAAGGCCGCAATGGCACGCCGTCATCCTGCACGACTCCGGTCGCGGATGGCATGGTGGTTCACACCCAGACCGAACGGTTGAAGAAAATCCGCAAAGGCGTGATGGAACTTTATATTTCCGATCATCCGCTGGATTGCCTGACCTGTGCGGCGAATGGCGATTGCGAATTGCAGGACATGGCTGGTGTGGTTGGCCTGCGCGATGTGCGTTATGGCTATGACGGTGAAAACCATGTCAAGACCCGCCAGAATGGCGAGGAGAATCCTCGTTACATGGCCAAAGACGAAACCAACCCGTATTTCACCTATGACCCGTCGAAATGTATTGTCTGTTCGCGTTGTGTGCGGGCCTGCGAGGAAGTGCAGGGGACCTTTGCCCTGACCATCGAGGGGCGCGGGTTTGAGTCCCGGGTTTCACCCGGCATGCATGAAAACTTCCTGGATTCAGAATGCGTATCGTGCGGGGCCTGTGTGCAGGCCTGCCCGACAGCGACGCTTCAGGAAAAATCGGTGATTGAAATTGGTCAGCCGGAACATTCGGTCGTCACCACCTGTGCCTATTGCGGGGTCGGTTGTTCGTTCAAGGCGGAAATGCGCGGTGATGAGCTGGTGCGTATGGTGCCCTATAAGGATGGCAAGGCCAACCGTGGGCATTCCTGTGTCAAGGGACGGTTTGCCTATGGTTATGCCAGTCACAAGGACCGTATCCTCAACCCGATGATCCGCGAAAAAACATCTGATCCGTGGCGCG
Organism: uncultured Thalassospira sp.; assembly: GCA_966210655.1. Lineage (GTDB taxonomy): Bacteria > Pseudomonadota > Alphaproteobacteria > Rhodospirillales > Thalassospiraceae > Thalassospira. The sequence goes on along the minus strand of CBIHMD010000282.1, from coordinate 2,949 downwards.
AAGTCAGTTGGGAAGAAGCCCTTCGTTATACTGCGGATAAATTCCGTTCCATTCAGTCGAAATACGGCAAGGCTGCAATTGGCGGGATCACATCGTCACGCTGCACGAACGAGGAAACCTTCCTTGTGCAGAAGATGATCCGGGCAGGGTTTGGCAATAACAACGTTGATACCTGTGCGCGTGTCTGCCATTCGCCGACCGGATATGGTCTTAAGACCACATTCGGGACATCGGCCGGGACGCAGGATTTTGACAGTGTCGAGCACACAGATGTCGTGATCCTGATCGGGGCCAACCCGACGGACGGGCACCCTGTTTTTGCATCGCGCCTGAAAAAGCGGTTACGTCAGGGAGCGGAACTGATCGTGATCGACCCGCGTCGTATTGATCTGGTACGTACGCCGCATATCAAGGCCGCCGCCCATCTGGCATTGCGTCCGGGTACCAATGTTGCGGTTCTGACATCGCTTGCACATGTGATCGTGACCGAAGGCCTGTTTGACGAGGCGTTCATTCGCGAACGGTGCGATTGGGAGGAGTTCCAGGATTGGGCAGCCTTTGTATCCGATCCGCAAAACAGCCCGGAAGAAGTCGAACGCCAGTCGGGTGTTCCAGCAGAAACCCTACGCAAGGCAGCGCGTATTTTTGCCCGCGGCGGCAATGGCGCGATTTATTACGGACTTGGCGTGACCGAGCATAGCCAGGGGTCGACTACAGTGATGGCGATTGCCAACCTTGCGATGGCGACGGGCAATATCGGGCGTCCGGGCGTGGGGGTTAATCCGCTTCGCGGGCAGAACAATGTGCAGGGTTCGTGCGATATGGGTTCGTTCCCGCACGAACTGCCGGGCTATCGCCATATTGCCGATGATGCGACGCGTGATGTGTTTGAAAAAATCTGGGGCGTCAAACTTGATGACGAGCCTGGTCTTCGTATTCCGAACATGCTTGATGCAGCCGTCGAAGGCACATTCAAGGGTATTTATATTCAGGGAGAAGACATCCTGCAATCGGACCCGGATACCAAGCATGTTGCCGCCGGTCTTGCCGCGATGGAATGCGTTGTTGTCCATGACCTATTCCTGAACGAAACGGCGAACCATGCGCATGTATTCCTGCCCGGTTCGACCTTCCTTGAAAAGGACGGGACATTTACCAACGCCGAACGTCGCATCAACCGCGTTCGCAAGGTGATGAGTCCGAAAAACGGTTTCGCCGATTGGGAAGTCACCCAGAATCTTGCCCGTGCAATGGGACTTGATTGGAACTATACCCATCCGTCGCAGGTGATGGATGAAATCGCACGCACCACACCAAGCTTTGCCGGGGTCAATTATGACCTTCTGGAACGCGAGGGGTCGATACAGTGGCCGTGTAACGAGAAGGCCCCGCTGGGCACGCCGGTCATGCATATGAACGGCTTTGTGCGCGGCAAGGGCAAGTTTGTTGTGACCGAATATGTCGGAACCGATGAGCGTACCGGTCCGCGCTTCCCGTTGTTGCTGACAACGGGGCGTATCCTGTCGCAATACAATGTCGGGGCACAGACCCGCCGGACGGCCAACGGCGCATGGCATAAGGAGGATCTGCTCGAAATCCATCCCCATGATGCGGAACAGCGCGGCATTCGTGACGGGGACTGGATACGTCTGGCATCGCGTTCGGGTGAAACGTCGCTTCGCGCGACGATCACAGACCGTGTTGCCCCCGGTGTGGTTTATACAACCTTCCACCATCCGGGCACACAGGCCAACGTGATCACCACCGATTATACCGACTGGGCAACCAACTGCCCGGAATACAAGGTTACCGCCGTTCAGATTACGCCCAGCAACGGGCCGACCGAATGGCAGGTGGAATATGACAAGCAGGCCGAACAGGCGCGCCGGATCCTTCCACGTGTTGATGCGGCCGAATAGGTGCGAAACATTGCCCGGCTTCATGATAGGATAGCGTCATGAAACCGGGCGTTTTCGTCCGTAAATCAAGAATTCCGGCAGGAGTTTAAACGCCAATGGCACCTGACAAACTCGTCTATATGGCCAATCAGATCGCGACTTTTTTCAAATCCAAACCCCATGCCGAAGGTGTGGCGGGTGTGGCAGGGCATATCAGCGATTTCTGGGAACCGCGGATGCGCAAGCAGCTTTTTGACATGATCGAAAGCGGTCAAGAGGGCTTTCACCCGCTGGTGATCGAAGCCGCACCATCGAACCGCAAGGTCAAACAACCCGCGTGACAGCAGAAATGACATCGGCAAACCGCATCATTGATGGCCGTGACCATGACCCGGCGCGTGCCGTTGTGCGCGGCGATGGCAGTGATGACGCGCCGATGATCTTGCAGCCGGAAATTCCGGCTGCCCTGACATTCAACGGTAAATCCCATGCCGTGATGATGGTATCACCCCACGATCTTGAAGATTTCATGATCGGCTTTGCCCTGTCCGAAGGCATTGCGGATCATGTCGGGCAGATCAGTTTGCGGGATGTGCGCAAAACCCTGCAGGGATATGTGATTGAGGTCGATCTGGATGAAGACATCCTTGACCGGCTTGAAGTACGTCAGCGCACGCTTGAAGGGCGTTCGGGATGCGGGCTTTGCGGGGTTCAATCGCTTGATGCGGTTGCGATGGACAAGATCGGCACCGTCGTGTCGGGCAATATGCCGCAGGATGTCGTGCTGCGCGCGATTGACGCCCTTCCGGATCATCAGACACGCAACCGCGAAGGCGGCGGGCTTTTGCATGCCAGTGCCTTTGTTGATGCGACCGGCACCATCCGCATCGTGCGCGAGGATATCGGACGGCATAATGCGCTGGACAAGGTGCTGGGGGCAGTGGCCCGTGAAGGCCTTGATAAAACGGGTGGGTTTATCCTGATGACCAGCCGCTGTTCCTATGAAATCGTCACCAAAACCGTGCAATGCGGGGTGGGCGGGCTTGTGACC
>CBIHMD010000281.1:0-4581 GCA_966210655.1 uncultured Thalassospira sp. | reverse complement strand
GTTCATGACAGACATGACGATAATCAGGGTCGCAACGCCCAGCATGATGCCAAGCAGCGAAAAGATGGCGATGACGGAAACAAAGCCCTCTTGCCGACGGGGACGCAGGTAGCGGAAAGCCACCAGACGTTCGAACGGACTGAACATGCGCAAATGATCCTCGTGGAAGCGTATCGGAAAGAATTCCGGAAATCAGGACGGGGCAGCCATGGCTGCCCCGTTTGCAAAATCGTTATCAGGCGCCGATCTGGTTGAGTGCGGCTTCAAGCGTGACTTCCGTCCGCTCGCCGGATTTACGGTTTTTAAGCTCGACCACACCAGCCTTGATGCCTTTCGGGCCAATCACGATCTGCCACGGCAGACCGATCAGGTCCATATCGGCAAACTTGCCGCCCGCGCGAATGTCGCGGTCATCATAAAGCACTTCGATCCCGGCATTATGCAGCTTGGCATAAACGTCTTCGCAGGCCGCATCGCATTCATCATCACCGGTCCGAAGGTTGATCAGGCCAACCTTGTACGGTGCAACCTCTTCCGGCCAGATAATGCCGTTTTCGTCGTGCGATGCCTCGATCAGTGCGCCGACAAGCCGCGACACGCCAATGCCGTATGATCCCATCTGTACCGGGACTTCCTTGCCATCCGGGCCAAGCACGGTGGCCCCCATCGGTTCGGAATATTTGGCCCCGAAATGGAAGATATGGCCGACTTCGATCCCGCGCGTCGCGATCATGTCGTCACCGGAAATCGGGCTGTTGGCCGGATCATGCTTGTCTTCGGTCGCGGCGTAATCTTCAAGCGTCGTCTGGACCCAGTTTTCAAGCCCGGTGCGATCATTCAGATCAACTCCCTTGCCCGTCAGATCCTTGTCCAGCCACTTCTTGTCGCAGAACACTTCGCTTTCGCCGGTTTCCGCCAGAATGATGAATTCATGGCTAAGGTCGCCGCCAATCGGGCCGGTATCGGCCACCATCGGGATCGCCTTGACGCCAAGGCGCGTAAAGGTCCGGCAATAGGCCAGAAACATCTTGTTATAGGCATGCCGCGAACTTTCGTAATCGACATCGAACGAATACGCATCCTTCATCAGGAATTCGCGACCGCGCATCACGCCAAAGCGCGGGCGGATCTCGTCGCGGAATTTCCACTGAATGTGATACAGCATCTGCGGAAGCTGCTTATAGGACCGGACATCCTTGCGGAAGATATCGGTGATCACTTCCTCGTTGGTCGGACCAAACAGCATTTTGCGGTCATGACGGTCGGTGATGCGCAGCATTTCAAGGCCGTAATCCTCGTACCGCCCGCTTTCCTGCCAAAGTTCGGCTGGCTGGATCGTCGGCATCAGCAATTCGTTGCAGCCAATCGCGTCCTGCTCTTCGCGCACGATCTGTTCGATCTTTTTAAGCACGCGGTAACCAAGCGGCAGCCAGGAATAAATCCCCGCCGAAAGCTGGCGCACCATACCGGCACGCAGCATCAGTCGATGGGAAGCGATCTGTGCTTCTGCCGGCGTTTCCTTGAGGGTCGGCAGAAAGAACTGGGAAAGACGCATCAATGCCTCGTGATGATCAAAGCTGAAAATATCAGGTATACAAAAGACCTTGCCCGGAAAATGCGACAGCACAGCCCGAAACGCAAGCCGGAACTTGCTTTATATCGGCAAGACGTGATCTAGCGCCCAATCGTGGCAGGTTTGCGAAAACACACAGGCTTTTTCAGGTACAACCTTACCGAAAGCCCGCCGCCCGGCACGCAGCCGCCAGTTCATCCTGCCCCGCCTCGTTGCCAAGCGGCGTGTCGTTGAAATAAACCCGCCCGTTGCGATAGGTGATCTTGCCGATATTGGACTCGCCACTGATCCCGTCTGGCGCTGAAATCCCCGCATATTCAAAGAAATCAATCGTCACCGGAAATTCGATTTCCTTGGGCAGCGACTTCAATATCTCGCTGCCACCATCAAGATCAGCCGGGGCAACCTCGCGGCCATAAACATCAACACCGGGTTTATAGGCAACATCATCATCTGGCACATGGCTGACCAGCTCCCGGCAGGCTGATCGCGTGACTGTAACGGTCGGCTTGGCGGTTTGCGGGCTTGTCGCGCCTGCCCCGTCCGTCTGTGCATTTTTGGTTGCCCCCGGTCCCGGCAACGGGGAGTCGGATTGTGCGAGCGCGGCGGTTACAAACGTGCAAACTATCGCTGCGGCAAGCGCAAAAACAGCGGTTTTCGCAGCATATTCGCTGATTCCCATAGGGCAACCTGTCATAAAACTCTTCATATCATCGACCCATCCTATTTATGTGCGGCGCAACATCGAATCATTTGTGAAGTTTAGTCAAAACATCTTGCACAAAAGTGAAATATGTGGCTTTTTGGTCCTCCGCTAACGACGTAAGATCGTTGCGGAAGACGTACCGCAGCCGCTCATAAAATTGCGGGAGGCTTTGTTGCCAATAAGCATACAAGAAGCAGGCGCGACGTCGAAATAAAACCTGTGCCAAGTGCCCAGGTCTTAGGAGGAAGCAAAAAAAGATTACGGGAAAACAGCTATAAAAATAGCATCTTGGCAAGATCCTTGTGATCTTGCTTTTTTTTGCCCGCATCCCGGCCCACCTTCCCTTTCCCGCAATGTTTGTGCAGCCCCGCAAACAAAAACCCCGCAACAAATGTGCGGGGTTTGTTTTTTTTACCGGCCTGCGCCAAAACTCATTGCGGCGGACGGACTTCGATCATGCCACTCGTGATCACGAAATACGCCACCACCCACAAAATCGCCGAAATCAGGCTGGTTGCCAGAACCTTCTTCCACATATGCGGCTTCTGCGGTGCGCCGCTATCGTGGCCGGGCTGGACATTTTCCTCACGCTTCACGCCGACCGGCAACACCATGAACAGCACCAGCCACCAGATCACGATGTAAACAAGAATCGCGGAAAACCAGTTCATACTGCACTCTTTTCGTGGTTGCGAGAATAAGGGCCGATACGGCGAGAAAGAAACTTAAACCTGTTCAAGCTCAACAAGCGTGCCGTTGAAATCCTTGGGATGCAGGAACAGAACCGGCTTGCCATGCGCCCCGGTTTTGGGCTCCCCCGTGCCCAGCACGCGCGCGCCATTTTTCAAAAGCTGGTCACGCGCCGCCAGAATATCCTCAACCTCATAGCAGACATGATGAATGCCACCCGATGTGTTCTTGTCAAGGAACCCCTGAATGGGCGATCCCTCACCCAGCGGATATAACAATTCGATCTTGGTGTTGGGCAGTTCGACAAAAACCACAGTCACCCCATGATCGGGCTCGTCCTGCGGTTCGGAAACCTTCGCACCCAGCACATCGCGATAAAGCCGGATACCTTCCTCAAGGTCCGGCACCGCAATCGCCACATGGTTCAGCCGTCCAATCATGTTCTACTCCTGCAATGTGATCTGCCCGATCACCGCCAATCTAGGGCGCGCGCAATGCCAAAGACAACCGCCCATTTGGTCGTATGCCGCCGCCCCGGATTGAAAGCCGCCTAGCCCTTCTCGTTCACCCGCACAAGGTGAACTTCAATCATCGGCCGCTTGCCCAGACGCTGGCGCACCGGACGGCGCAGGGATTGCCGGATAGCAAGGATCACCGCGGCATCGTCAAGCACCTCGTCATCATTAAGCTGATCGACGCGGTTGCCAATCTCGGCGGCGAAATGATCAAGGCGGACATCATCGCCGACCTCGTCAAACAGGCTCGGTGCCGTGATCATCGGATCACCGACCATCTCGCCAAACTGGTTCAGCACAACGGTCACAAACATCACACCGTTCCAGACGATGCGATTGCGATTGCGGATGGTATCGGAATCCCGCTTAAGCAACCGCCCGCCATCAAGGCAAAGCACCCCGCTTTCGGCAACGCCAATCACATGCGCACTGCCCGGCGACAGGCGAATGACCGTGCCATCATGCGGGATCACCTGTTCAGGTATCTGGCATTCCGCGCCAAGGGCCGCCTGTTCGCACAGATGGCGGGTTTCACCATGCACGGGCACAAGGATTTTGGGGCGGGTCAACTGATACATCCGCGCCAGATCCTGTCTGCCCGGGTGACCCGATACATGGATCGGTTCATCGCGCGCGGTAATCACGCGGATACCGCGCCGGATCAAAAGGTTCTGGATATAGCCGATGGATTTTTCATTGCCCGGAATTTCGCGCGCGGAAAACACAACCGTATCACCCGGATCAAGCTGCACGGTCGGATGATCGCCCTTGGCAATGCGCGACATCGCCGCACGCGGTTCGCCCTGCGACCCGGTACAGATCAGCAAAACCTGATCCTTGGGGACTTCCATCGCGTCTTCATCGGTCAAAAGGTTCGGATAGGATGTCAGATAGCCAACCGCACGTGCGGCTTCGGTCACACGGTTCAATGACCGCCCGGCCAACCCGACACAACGGTTGTTTTCATGTGCCGCTTCAACAATTGACTGCAACCGCGCGACATTGGTGGCAAAACACGCAACCGCAATCCGGCCCTGCGGCGTTTCGGCAAACAGTTTCGACAGGTTCCTGGCAACGTCGCCTTCCGATCCGGCCTT
>CBIHMD010000280.1:0-4583 GCA_966210655.1 uncultured Thalassospira sp. | reverse complement strand
GTCTGGACATTTGCACTGGCCTCGTCGGCGGCCGCGGCGACCACGGTTGCCTGTTCGGAACTTTCATCAGCGGCACGGCGCATCTGGCGCGATACCTTTTCCATGTCACCCGCACTGTCGGTCACGTTGACAACGATGGAACCGACCGATTTTTCAAATTCGTCCGCCATTTGAAGACGGGTGCGGTTGCGTTCCTCGCCAGCGCGATGTTCGGCTTCGCGCTTGTCGCGTTCGGCCTGCTGCATACCGGCAGATGCTTTCTTGAACGCCTCCAGCGCCTTGGCAATCGCACCGATTTCGTCGGACCGGTCATGATAGGGGACCGTGACGTTGAAATTCCCCTTTTCCAGTTCGGCAATCACGCTGGCAACCCGGGTCATCGGGCGGGCAACCATGGCATTGGTCGACAGCAGGATCACCACAATCACCACGATCAAAAGTACCACACCCCCGATCAGAGTCGCATTGCGCAAGTCGTCGGCGGGAGCATAAACGGTGGCAAGCGGCACGTTGACGACCACGCCCCACTGGTTTGCATAGCCTTCGATGGCGACCGGGACGATCAGATGCATGAATTCGCCATCGTCAATCTGGGCGGGCTGGCCGGATTTCATGGCATCAAGGATTGCGGCATCGGTGGCGTTGGCGGCATCAAGTTTGGTGCCGCGAATGTCCGGGTTTTCATGGGCGACCCATGTGCCCTGTGCGGAAACCAGATTGACCGTACCCGTACCAAACGGGGCCAGTTCGGCAAAGCGTTCGGACAATGCATTCAGTTCAAGATCGACACCCATCACACCAAGAAATTTTCCGCCGCTGTCCTGAACCGGATAGACAAACGATGTCAGAACGACGTCGCGACCCTGGATGTCATAGGTGATGGCATCGGTCAGGTAGGGCTTATTGGTGCGTTTGGGTTCGGTGTAATATTCATTGACCTCCGGGTTGTCGAGCCCGGTCAGGTGATAGGGGGTAATGCCGCCACCGAAGTTATAATAATAGGTGACGTATTTTCCGGTGCCATCGCCAAACGGCTCGCCCTCGTCCTTGTAATCGGCGTCCTTGCCGTCAAGAGCATCGGGTTCAAAGCCGGACCATGCCCCGGCAAGCGACGGGTTGTCGATGAGCGTGCGGTTGAGGATTTCGTTATAGGCTTTGCGATCCGCCCCTGCCTGTTCGCGAAGGGCCCGAAATGCACCGGCAAGGTTTTTGGCAACCAGCATGCCGCCATTGAGCACGCGGCTGGCCTGTTCGGCGTGGAACTGGCCAACAGAACGGGCTTCGCCCACGGTCAGTTCTTCGGTGGTTTTACTGGTTTGAACCGTTTGCAGGAAAATGCCGACGATCAGGCAGAAGGCGATGGCAAATGCGCTTACGCAGGTCAGCTTGGCGCCTAGAGACAGGTTGGAAAATCGCATTTAAAGGTCCCCTCAGATAACCCTATACCTCTGAAGTAATCCTGGTGGTCCGTCCCTGTGCTGCCTTATTCAACGACTTGGCAGCTTTTGATAGAGAATAGTACCACGCATCCTATACTTTCGGTAAGTGGGTATTATCTATTTTGATGGTTTTTAAATGCACGATTGTTTTATGAAATTTTCGTGTGCCGACGGGCGTGATCGAAAACCCGCTCGGCAGGGAGGGGGCGACTGAACAGAAAGCCCTGTAATTCCATGCAACCCTGTGCCTGCAAAAAATCACGTTGTTCGACGGTTTCTACCCCTTCGGCAGTGACTTTCAGGTCCAGTGACCGGGCCATAGCCACGATGGCTTCGGCAAGTGCTGTATCATCGGCATTTTGCGGGATTCCCTTGATGAAGGCACGATCAATTTTGATGCGCCTGATTGGCAGACTTTTGATCGACCGCAAACAGGAATAACCGGTGCCGAAATCGTCAATAGCCAAAGATACACCGACGGCCCGTAGTTCATGTAGTGTGTCGATCATGATTTCTTCATCCTGTATCATGCTTTCCGTGATTTCGAGCTCAAGCCATTTGGGCGCAAGACCGTTAGATATCAGGATATTTTGAACCATTTCGGCAAAGCCCGGACTGCGCATTTGTCGGACCGAGACATTTACCGCGACCCGGATCGGCGGATGGCCTTCATTCTGCCAGCGTGTTGCCTGGGCGCAGGCTTCGTTCAACACCCACTCGCCGATTTCCACAATCAACCCGCTTTGTTCGGCGACGGGGATGATTTCAGACGGACCAACCAGACCGTTTTGCGGATGGTTCCAGCGGATCAAGGCTTCCACCCCGGTCATGCTGCCGGTGTTGGCATTGATTTGCGGCTGATAATACAAAACCAGCTGGTCTTGTTCCAGTCCGCGCCGCAATTCAAGGCTTCGGGTCATGTAATGGGCGGCATCCCGGGTCATTTCGGATTTGTAGAAGGCATAGCTGCGCCGCCCCTGATTTTTGGCGGCATACATGGCGGTATCGGCAAGACGTACCAGATCGGACGGGGACTGAGCATGTAGGGGATAAAGTGAAATGCCGATGCTGGCTGATATGTTTAGCTCGTGCCCGACAATATAGAACGGTTTCTGCAGTTCGCTGATGATATTGCGGGCCAAATTGGAGGCGGCGGTTTCGCTTTGCAGGTTTTCGCGGATGATCATGAATTCATCGCCTCCAAGGCGGGCGATCGTATCTGTTTGGTCGGTCAGTGCCTTGATCCGGGTTGCGGTAATCAACAGGGTCTGATCGCCAGCTGCATGACCGAGGGTGTCATTGATATTCTTGAAATTATCAAGATCAAGAAACAGGCAGGCAACAACAGATCCGTTCCGTTCGCTTCGCTCGATCGCGCGTTTCAGCCTGTCGGTTGCCAGCAGCCGGTTGGGCAGGCTGGTCAGCCCGTCATATTGTGCCAGATAATGCAATTCCTGTTCGGCTTGCCGTATGGCTGTTCTGTCGGAAATTGTGGCGACGAAATGGGTTAGATCTCCGTCACCATTATCAACGGCAATGATCTGCATCATGATTGAAATCGGATTTCCCGAAAGATCACGGGTGTCGATTTCCCGGTGCCAGTGGCGCCGTTCCTGCAAGGCGTGAAACAGTTCCTGATAGAAGGCAGGCGGGAATTCTTCGGGGGCAATCATATAGGGCGGTTTGCCGATAAATGAATCAACTGGCGCGCCGACAATCCGGCAATAGCTTTGATTGGCACGGATAATGTTCAGATTGTAATCGAGGATCAGAACACCGTCTTGGGTAGTATCAAAAACGGTTGTTGCCTGACGCAGTCTGTATTCAAGCTGTCGTTGCTCGGTGACATCCTGCATTACACCCGCAATCTGCGGGGCGTTGCTGTTTTGCCGGTCGCGTGTCTCGCCATAGGCGCGGAACCAGGAATGACGCCCGCCCGGTTGACGGGTCCGGAAAACAACATTTCCGAAATCTTCCTGCCTTGCTGCCTTTTGCAGGGCATCGTTGACCATATCCCGGTCTTCGCTAGCAACACGTTCAAGGAAATCATCCCAACTGCCTGTGACGGTTTCCCCGCCATTTTCCGTGTCGGCAAAAAGTTTTTCGAGGCCGGTGCTGTACATGGTGCCGGTCGTTACATCGACTTCCCAATATCCGGCATTGGCTGCTGTCATCGCAAGTGACAGACGTTCACGGGCTTCGTGCAGGGCAAGTTCGGCTTCTCGACGTTCCAGAGTCATTTCGATTGCTGCATGCAGTTCTCGTTCGGAAAACGGCTTTATCAGAAAACCGCTTGGCCGCGTTCTGCGTGCGTGTTCCAGCGTGGCATCTTCGGTACGAAGCGCTAGAAACAGCACCGGCATCACAAGATGTTCAGGTATGCCTGCCGCTGTTTTGATTTCGTCAATATCGCCGTTGATGCCGATATCCATCAATACGATATCGGGCGGATCGGTTTTGATAGCATCAAGCGCATCCTGCCCGGCATTGCGGACAGATATGCGATCATAACCCAGCCTTGCAAGCTGCTGACGCAGATGCAGGGGATCAATTCTTTCGTCTTCGATAATCATCACATGGATGGGTCTGCGCATGTCCCTGTACCCGGTGGCGAGATTTTCGATGGTGAATGTGACAACGCGACGCGTGCCACCGATCGGGCGCAAACATCACGTTCGGGCACCTGCTGTGCAATGTGCCGGTTTATACGATCGGCTTTAACGCCATGACTGTGCGCCAATATCATTCCTCCGAGCCATCGGAAGGAGACATCGGTGCATTGTTCAGGTCCGATATATCGGGCAACAATTTGCTTTCCTGTGACAGGTCCTGTTCCCTAGTTATCGCCTTTTGATTATCCTACTTTCGGCTTTTTTATTGTTCCTGACTGAATGGACAGGTGGCTTTAAACCTATATCTGCGTTCGGGGCGGGTTTTTCAACCATCCGTCAGTGTAGGTTTGGTGCTTTTCTTATATTCGATGTATCCTGCTGATCTGACGTGCAAATTTTACGCACCACATCGCCCGGTTACTCTGCCAGGATAGGGTCGAACGATGCCGGAATGTGCCGGTTTTATCGGCTATGCGCAGCATGGGGCTGATCCGGGCTTGATCTTGGCCGCGCGCGGGGATAGCTTCGCGCA
>CBIHMD010000279.1:0-4585 GCA_966210655.1 uncultured Thalassospira sp. | reverse complement strand
CCCGTCGGTGGAGGCGGGTTATAGGGCCCCTCGCCGGACCTGTAAATACCTTTTTTAAGAAAAAATGACAGAAAGCGCGAGACGCAAAATTTTTGCGCGAAACCACATATAGGTTTCACTTTTATGACCTGCAAGGCCGAGCCTGACGTCAAAATCCGGGCGAGCTGCTATTGCGCGGATGTTCAAGGCCGCTAAGATACATATGCCGTACCAGACGAAGCGCCTGACTTTGCCGGGAATCCGGCCCTGAATTTCCTGTAAAAATTTGCAGAACACCAAAATGAGTCGCCAAATGACCTTGAAACCTTCCCTGCCCGGTCAAGAATCCCCGATCAACGTCATTGATATGCATACAGGCGGCGAACCGCTTCGGATTATCACGTCGGGATATCCTGCGATTCCGGGCAACGATATTCTGGCCAAACGCCGATATGCCCGCGATGAACTTGATCATCTGCGGCGGTTTCTGATGTTCGAGCCGCGTGGTCATTACGACATGTATGGGGCCATTCTGGTCGAGCCCAGCTTGCCGGATGCAGATCTGGCCGTTCTGTTCATTCATAATGAAGGCTATTCGACCATGTGCGGCCATGCGATTCTCGCACTTGGTCGATATGCTGTTGATTATGGGTTGGTGCCCCCGGTTGAACCGGTGACGCAGGTCAATATTGAATGCCCCTGTGGATTGGTCCGAGCCGAAGTTGAAGTCACCAACGGGCAAACAGGTGCCGTACGGTTTAAATCCGTGCCATCCTTCATGTTTGCAACCGATGTTGAACAGGTACTTGCCGATGGCCGGGTATTCAAAACAGATATCGGTTATGGCGGTGCGTTCTATGCCATTCTCGATGTCGGACAATTCGGACTGGAAGTCGGATCGTCGCCGGTTCGCGAACTCACCGACCTCGCACAATCCATATGCGAAGCGGTTAATGCCGGTGTTTACCTAAGCCATCCGGATCATGAGGACCTGGCATTTCTGTATGGTGCGATCCTGACTGATGGCAAGGACACGTGGTCAGGCGATCCGACACGCAATATGTGTGTGTTTGCCGACAATCAGGTGGATCGTAGCCCGACCGGGTCCGGGGTCAGCGCACGTCTGGCGATTCAACACGCCAAGGGATTGATCGCGCCTGATATGACACTCCAGTTTGAAAGCGTTATAGGATCAGGATTTGAAGGCCGCGTTGCCGGGATAACCAGATGCGGCACATTCCCGGCAATCATTGCCGAAGTATCGGGCAAAGCGCATTATAGTGGGGCTGCAAGTTTCTGGCACGATGCGGATGACGATATCGGACGCGGATTTATTGTCAGATAACCCTGCGCAGAACCAATCAATCGGAATGCCGAAAGGACTGTCAGCCGACAACATCTTCGCTGGCGCGCGCGCCGCGCAGGCAATCGATCAGACTGTTTTTAGAATTCTCGATATGTGCTTCGAGCAGCTCGACCGCGTAGTCGACATCACGCGCCTTGCAGGCATCAAGAATATGGTGATGTTCGCGTTCCGCCCTATCGGTCGCCCCGGATAACGCCAGTTGTGCCTGGGTAAAACGCACCGTGTTATTGCCGATCATGCGAACGATTTCGAGCGTCTTGGGCCGGTTCGAAGCCCGATAAAGCCGGTCATGGAACTCGCGGTTCAACTCGCCCCATTTCGAAATATCCCCTGAACGGAAAGATTCGTCATAAACGGCAAGAATGTCTTCGACCGACTTGATATCCTGCGGAGTCAGCCGCGGTACAGCGTGGCGCAACAATTCGCATTCGAGCAATTTGCGAACTTCAAAAAGTTCCTCGATCTCGTCAAGCGAAAGGTGGGCGACAATGGCCCCTTTGTGCGGCTGGAAAGAAACCAATCCCTCGGCATCAAGACGCTGGAGAGCCTCACGAACCGGAATGCGCGAAACATTATACTCGCTTGCAATCGCATCCTGACGCAACTGGAACCCAGCCGGGAAATCACCCGACAGAATACGGGCGCGCAAATCTTCGGTTACCTGATCTGTAATGGTGCGGCGGGTAAAACGCGGTGATGCGGTCATTTTGGCTCTTTATTATCTATCCTGTGCGGTATCGGGCCCGGCTTCATATCCCCAAACGTCACCGCCCCTTTTTCTAGTCATACCGATGCGTTGGTTTAGGTGCAATATAATTGCAATCATGCCGCAACGGCATGAGGGCTTTGCGAATAGAAACCGGCCCCGATCAAGCGCCTATTTCACGATAAACCCATGCGCATAAGGGTCACGATCATCAATGAAAATCGTGTTGTAGCCGTGCTTGCGCGCCCAGCCCTCGATCCCGGGCACCACCGCGTCATAACCACCGACTTTGGTCTGCTCGACGACGGTAACACGGAACTGCGACCCGATAACGCTTTCATGAACCAGTTCATGCGCCGGGTTCCATTGTCCCTTGCCGACCAGTTGTGCCAGACGAGCGGATGAGCCGGTTCCGCAAGGTGAACGGTCAATCCCCTTATCGCCATAAAACACCGCATTGCGATGGGTGCTGTCCGGCTGGGTCGGCGTGCCGGTCCACTGGATATGCGACAGGCCCTTGATATCGGGGTGAAGAGGATGAACAAATTCGGCAGCCTCGTTCAGGCGGCAACGAAGTTCCGGACTGATACGCTGAAAATCGCCCACCGTGTAATCGGCCATATCACGGAAGTTTTCCTGCGGTTCGACAATCGCATAGAAATTTCCACCATAGGCAACATCAACCTTGATCGGGCCAAGATCGGGACAGTCGACTTCGATATCCGTTTTGTAAAGGAAGGATGGCACAGTGGTCAGCTTGACCGATTCCACGTAATCGCCAACCTGTTTATATTCAGCAATCACCAACCCAGCAGGCGTTTCAAGACGAAGCATCCCCGGGGTCTTCGGCTTTACCAGACCTTCCTCGATCGCCATGGTGACCGTCCCGATTGTACCGTGACCGCACATCGGCAGGCAGCCCGACGTTTCAATAAACAGAATGGCAACATCGCAATCATCGCGGGTCGGTTCATAAAGGATCGAGCCCGACATGATATCATGGCCGCGAGGTTCGAACATCAGTCCGGTTCGGATCCAGTCATATTCCGCCAGAAAATGCGCCCGTTTTTCGAGCATGTTTGCACCTTCAAGCTTTGGTCCGCCACCGGCAACCACACGCACCGGATTGCCGCAGGTATGTCCATCGATACAGAAGAAGCTGTGTTTTGCCATTTGGTGCGGCCTTATCCTTGGAAACGATCAATACGATACGGAGTCATCTTAACGGAGGCAGTCTCATCACTCATCAGGTCGGCGATCAGCCTTCCGGTAGTCGCCGCCATGGTCAGGCCAAGATGGCCATGGCCAAATGCGAAAAAGACGTTTTCATGTTTGGGGCTTGCCGAAATCACCGGTTTGGAATCAGGCATTGACGGGCGGAAACCCATCCATTCCGTGCCGCCTTCGGCACTGAGCTTCGGAAGAACTTCTTTACCTTTGGCATAAAGGGCCTTGGCGCGATCATAATTGGGGGCCGCAACCAGTCCGCCAAGTTCAACCGCACCGCCCACGCGAATGCCCATTTCCATCGGGGTCAGAACAAAGCTGTCATCGGCACAGATGACCATGCGCGACAGCCTGACACCATCATAAGGCACCGTTGTGTTATAGCCGCGTTCCGTATCAAGAGGTACGGATGAGCCAAGTCGCTTGGCCAGCGTTTTTGACCATGCGCCACAAGCAACAACAACCTTGTCGAAGGTAATCTGATCGCCTTGTGCCGTCATCGCGGCACGTGGCTTGCCATCGCGGTAAACGAAATCGGTAACCTCGGCATTTTGAAACTTTCCACCGCGTTCCAGAAAATGTTTGTAAAGGCCGGTGACAATCCGGAACGGGTCAAGAACCCGCCCCCAGTCCTCTTCCATGACACCGCAAGCAAAGATAGGGGCCAGATCGGGCTCAATATCCCTGACCTCATCCTTGGTCAGATCACGAATTTTGACCCCGTTACGACGGCGAAGATCAATTCCATATTCGGCATCACGGCGTGTTTTCTCGCTGCGATAAACCCCCATGGCGCCTTCTTTTTTAAAGACCGCATCGGAAAGGCCTGCTTCTGCGATCACCGGATCGTAGTCTTCCCAGGCGCGGTTGAGGATCGCGGCAAGTTCAGTCGCAATCTGCTCTACCCGACTTTTCGAACTGGCGGCCAGAAAACGGATCAGCCACGGCATCATTTTAGGCAAATAGGACCAGCGCACCGAAAGTGGCCCCAATGGGTCCATAAGCCAGCCGGGCACATTTGCCCAAACACCCGGCATGGCAATCGGCGCGCATTCCGTAACCGCAATTCCCCCTGCATTGCCAAAAGATGCTCCCATCCCCGGCTCGCCACGATCAACAATCGTGACATCATAGCCCTTCTTCAAAAGAGCCAAACCAACATTGACACCAATGATCCCGGCACCAACGACAACAGCATGCCTGCTTGCCTGCCCGAGAAATTGTGAAGCAGAAGAAGGTTTTGACATATTCCGAAGCCCTGCCTTTTAATATGAGCTTTTGTCTTTGTTTTTCGCTTGGTGCCAGAT
>CBIHMD010000278.1:0-4606 GCA_966210655.1 uncultured Thalassospira sp. | reverse complement strand
GCTCAACCGTGATTGTCGGGCTTGATACGGCCCCGCCGGGCATTTTGCTGTGGCGGGCGCTTTTGCAATGGCTTGGCGGGATCGGGATTATCGTCATGGCGATCGCGGTTATGCCGATGCTGCGTGTTGGCGGGATGCAGCTTTTCCGTATGGAAAACTCCGATAAGTCGGACAAGGCCTTTCCGCGCGCGACCCAGATTGCCGTCGGGATCGCAAGTCTGTATCTGGGTTTTACCGTCATTTGCGCTATCCTTTTATGGTCCGCAGGAATGCCCGGCTTTGATGCAATTGCGCATGCGATGACGACGATTGCCACCGGGGGCTTTTCGACCAAGGATGCGTCGGTCGGACATTTTGATAATCCGACGGTCGATGTAATCATCACGCTAGGTATGGTCACTGGGGCCTTGCCCTTTATCCTGTATCTGCAAATGCTGCGAGGCAAGACATCCGCCCTGTTTGTTGACGGGCAGGTACGGTGGTTCGTTGCAATTGCCGGTTCGATCATTCTGGGCCTGGCTGTCTGGCATTCGGAAACCAACAATGTCGCCTTTCTGGATGCACTTCGATACACGTCCTTCAACATCGTTTCGGTGATGACAGGTACCGGTTATGCCACAACGGATTACGGCCTTTGGGGCCCGTTCGCGGTGACGGTATTTTTCTTTGTGATGTTTGTTGGCGGTTGTGCCGGATCGACCACGTGCGGGGTCAAAATTTTCCGGCTTCAGGTGCTTTATGAAATCGCCAAGATTCAATTGTCGCACATGCTGCGACCACACGGCGTTTTCATTGCTTATTATAACCGCAAACCGCTTTCCGAAGACGTCACGGAATCGGTGCTGAGTTTCTTTTTCCTGTTCGTGTTTTGCTTTGTGATTCTGGCTGCGGCCCTTGGGGCGATGGGGCTTGATTTCATCACCGCAGTTTCAAGCGCGGGTACGGCGATTGCCAATGTCGGGCCGGGCCTTGGTCCGATTGTAGGCCCGTCCGGTAACTTCGCAACCCTGCCCGACGGGGCGAAGTGGCTGATGTCGATTGGCATGTTGATCGGACGTCTGGAAGTTTTCACCGTTCTGGTGTTGCTGTTCCCGGCCTTCTGGCGCGACTAAGCCCCTTTTCCAATCTTTCATGCGGCCCCGTGCTTATGCGGGGTTTTCTTTTTGGCGTCTGTAGAACGCGCTGTGGTTTGTCTGATTGACATTTTAGGACAATTGACCTAATAAAATGGGTCAATTGCCCTAATCAGGTTTCAGGCGCGCACAACAGGGACGAACAGGAATGGCTGTGGAACAAGGTACGCGAG
Organism: uncultured Thalassospira sp.; assembly: GCA_966210655.1. Lineage (GTDB taxonomy): Bacteria > Pseudomonadota > Alphaproteobacteria > Rhodospirillales > Thalassospiraceae > Thalassospira. The sequence continues at coordinate 3,300 of CBIHMD010000278.1, read as the reverse complement.
ACCGGATTGTCGAGGCCGCCGATCAGCTGTTTTATCAACAGGGGTTTGAGCCAACCTCCTTTGCCGATATTGCGGACAAGGTCGGTATATCGCGCGGCAATTTCTACTATCACTTCAAAACCAAGGACGAGATTCTGGATGCCGTGATCAATCGGCGTCTAAGCAGTACCGAACAGATGCTCGATCATTGTGAGGCAGAAGCAAAAGACCCGGCTGCCCGTATACGGAGCTTCATCCATATTCTGATCGTCAACGGGGAAAAAATCCGACGCTACGGATGTCCGGTTGGCACGCTTTCTGCCGAACTGGCAAAGCTTGGCCATTCTGCACAGAGTGATGCAGCGGGACTTTTTACCCTTTTTCGCATCTGGTTGTGTCGCCAGTTCGACCGACTTGGCTGTGGGGAAAAGTCTGATGATCTGGCGATGCATTTGCTCGCCCGAAGTCAGGGTGTTGCGGCTCTTGCCAATGCCTTTGGTGATGAGAAATTCGTCCAGCACGAAGTCAATCAAATGTGCGACTGGCTGGATGCGCAGATTTGTTCAGTCCGTACCTGACGGAAATACAGCACGCAAGTCATTCGGAGAATCTCAATGTTCACCATTTTACTGACGTTTTCGGACAACCGGACAAAGGCACCGCAATTCATGGAGGGCCATAAACAATGGATCAGCCAGGGATTTGACGATGGTGTGTTTTTGGTTGTCGGAAGCCTTCAAGCCAATCGCGGTGGTGGAATTCTTGCCCATAACACAACGCTTGAGAAATTGACGGCGCGTGTGAATGCAGACCCGTTTGTTGCCGAAAAGGTTGTTAAGGCCGAAATTATTGAAATCACTCCGGCCAGAGCGGATGAACGTCTGGAATTCCTGATGGCGTGACTTTGCCAAGAATAACAAAAGAGGGGTGAATATGGGGACGACAACGATCAGCGCAGACGGTAAAACACGTTGCAAATGGTGTGATGTGGCACCGGAGTTTGATGCTTACCACGATAGGGAATGGGGCTTTCCGGTTGGTGATGATCGCCGGTTGTTTGAAAAAATATGTCTGGAAGGCTTTCAGTCAGGTTTGAGCTGGCGCACCATTCTGGCCAAGCGCGAAAATTTCCGGGCGGCATTTGATGATTTCGATTTTAATCGTGTCGCGAAATTTACAGCACCTGATGTCGAACGGCTGTTACAGGATAGCGGTATCATTCGCCACCGCGGCAAGATCGAAGCTGTCATCAATAACGCCAACCGTGCCAGCGAAATGGTGGCGTCAGAAGGATCGCTTGCGGCCTATTTCTGGCGGTTCGAACCGCAGGAACCATCTGTTGTTCGACCGCAAACGGCATCTACGTCCGATACGTCCATGGCAATTTCAAAAGATCTAAAAAAGCGGGGTTGGAAATTTGTTGGTCCAACAACAGTCTATGCCTTCATGCAGGCGATGGGATTGATAAACGATCACGCAGAAGGATGCTTTATGCGACCGGTAATCGATGCTGCGCGCCGGGAATTTGAGAGGCCGTGATTTTGGTGAAGGTGGCGATGCCAGACCTTGGGTCAGGAGCGGATCGGGGATCGGGATATCGGTCCAGCATCGCCTTGGCCCAAGAATGCCAAATGACGATCATTTGGTGAAATCGAATGTTAATTTAAATTCGATAGATAAAATCTATTTATTGTAAGTATGCCTTCAGGCCATGACGGGTAGCGTCACACAGAAGACCGCCCCGTCCGGTCCTGTGGTACTCAGGCGGAGGTCCCCTTTATGGGCAAGAATCAGTTCGCGGGCGATGGCAAGGCCAAGACCGGTGCCGCCTTTTCTGCCAGTGGCGGCGAAGGGAACAAACAGGTTTTTGATCGCTTTTTCCGGCAGGCCGGGGCCGTTATCAATGATCTGGATTTCAACAAACGAACCCGCACTATCCTGATCGGTTGCGCCAGTTGCAGGTGCCAGTTTGATGGTGACTTCGGTGGCTCCGGCATCCAGCGGGTTGCGGATAAGGTTGCTGAAAGCCCGGAAAAGCTGGTCGTAATCCGCTTCAATCATTAACTCGACCGGTAGATCAATCTGGATTTTGGCCTTGCACGGTTCCTTGACCGTATCGGGGTTTTCTGGTGTGAGAAGGCTTTCATCGCCATTTTGCAGCAAGACCTGATCACGAATTTCCTCGATCAATTCGATCAGGGTAAAGCGGGCGATATCGAGTGTTGGCGGGGCTTCACGGGCAAAGGACAGGGTTTGTTCGCTGATATAAACAGCGCGTTCCATCGACGATAACAGGCGTGGTACGACAGCACGAACTTCCTGATCCTCGCTTTGCGCGAGTTTTTCGGTCATCAGCATCGACGTTGCCAGGGCATTTCGAAGATCATGGCTGATCTTTGTTGCCGCGGTTCCAAGGGCGGCGAGACGGCGGCGCTGATTTAACATCGCCTGTAAATCATGTTGCATGTTGGCAAGTTCGTGCCGTGCGATACCGATTTCATCGTCCCGGTCATCAGGCACAATGACCGATTTCTGATCTTGCGGATTTTCGCGAAAACGGATCATGTCACTTGTCAGCGTCCGCATCGGGCGCACCAGCAACCGGTTCAGGGCGAAATAAACCAGTCCGGCCGTAAAGAACGAAATTACCAGTGACAGCCCCAGTACCCGCCAGCCGAAATTGCGCATGTCTTCGGCCAGTCCCTGTTCATGAACCAGTATTTCTATTTCGAAATCCGGTGCCATGGATGGCATGCCGACGACGCGTAACATCCGATCATGTGGTTGGGTCAGGGTTGAAAGGCCTTCGTACAAAGCCATCGGGATGGAAAAGGTCGTCAGATCGACATCATAATCGACCTTTGCAGGCATATCGTCGCGTTGAAGCAACAGTTTGCGATCATCGCGGCGTAAAATAACGGCCTCAATCCCGGCGTTTGACAGCAATTCTTTTTCCAGATCGTCAGGGATCATCTGATCGGGGGTTGCTTCCAGCGCCAAAGCCGCGAGATAGCCAGAATCAAGATGGGCCTTGAGCCAGTCAACCCGATAGCGCGCGACCGACGGCGCAAAGACGAAAATCTCTGCCAGCATGACAAAGCCCACAGTCAGTACCAGCAAGCGTGCCGACAGCGATTTGGCCCATGGGGGCAGTTTGAGATGCGGGCGTTCCATGACGAATGTTAGCCAGAGACCGCGAAAAATGTACAGCGTTTCAGAAACTTGTCCCCGATAGCCATGAACTAACCGAGTTTCAGAAGGAGGCGGACAATCTTTCGGGTCTTCTCGCTAAACAGACTTGGCGTATACCATGCACCGGCA
>CBIHMD010000277.1:0-4614 GCA_966210655.1 uncultured Thalassospira sp. | reverse complement strand
ATCGTGCGTTCCGTCGCCGTCAGGGTCGTAGAATTACCATCGGAATTGCCGAGAGTCCAGTTCAGCATATCAAGCGTCCAGCGACCTTCGCGGGCCAATGCTTCAGGTTCGGCTTCTGCCTCGTTCTCGCCCTTGGCGACCCGGCGCAGCAACGGGCGCAAGGCGGCTTCGATCACGGAAAGGGGGCTGTCCTTGGTCAGATAGACATCGGCACCGGATTTATACCCGGTCAAATGATGATCCATCCCCGCAAGCGAGGTCAGCATCATGATGCCGCATTCAAGATTGGCGCGTGCGTATTTGGCCAGTTCGTACCCGTCGGTATCGGGCAACATGATATCAAGGATCACCGCGGCCGGTGTTTTGGATTTCAGGGCGCGATGAAATGCTGCGCCGGTTTCACAACCGACAACATCAAACCCGCACATCTCGAGGTATTCGCACAAATCCCGATTAAGATCGGTATTATCCTCGACCACGAAAACACAAGTCGCCATTGTTTCCTGACCCGCAGCCTTTTCCGGCTGTTCAACGCGCACGCGCGCGCTGTATCCGTTCATTCAACTTCGCCTTACCTGTTTACTCAGAACCAACCATTTGCGCGACCTTCCTGGTCGCATTTAGTTTTATCTATAATGGTATGTGGTGATTGGGAAAAATCCGCAAGCCCCAAGCACAATCTGTCAGAAATTGCCAGATTCCCCATACCAATAAAAAGGCCCGCAGAACCGGCACTCGAAAGTACACAAAATCGCAGGCCTTTTATAAATTGTTGGTGAAAGCCGTCAATCTATACATCCATAGATTGATAGTCGAAGAAAGCTATACCATGGACGTCGCCGTCGTGACGGAAATCGACTGAACCGTCTCGCCCACATCATGCACACGGATCATCTGAACGCCGTGACGCCAGCCATTGATCGCCGATGCAATCGACCCGCCAAGGCGCTCTTTGGGGGGGGCTGCAGGATCAATTTTGCCGATGAACGATTTACGCGACGTTCCCAGCAAAACCGGGCACCCCAGGCCATGGAAGATCGCCAGACGCGATAACAGTTCCAGATTATGCGACAGCGACTTGCCAAATCCAATGCCCGGATCGACACAGATACGATCCCGCGCAATCCCTGCCCGTTCGCAACTTTCGATCCGGTCCAGCAGATAGTCATAAACATCCAGAACCGCGCAATCATATTGCGGGTTTTCCTGCATCGTGCCCGGCTCGCCCTGCATATGCATCAGTATCACCGGCTTGCCGGATGCGGCGACAACTTCCATTGACCGCTCATCCCCCTCAAGCCCGGTAACGTCATTGATGATGGCCGCACCGGCCTCAATCGCGGCCTCCATCACGCTTGCATGACGGGTATCAATGGAAACGCAATGGCCGTCTTCGGCCAACGCACGGATCACCGGAACAACGCGGGCGATCTCGTCAGCCTCGGAAACGGCTTCCGCCCCCGGACGGGTCGATTCACCGCCAATATCAAGGATGGATGCCCCCTGTGCGGCCAGCACGCGGGCGCGTGCAATCGCCTGATCGGTGGAGTTGTAATCCCCACCATCGGAAAAGCTGTCTGGCGTGACATTGACGATGCCCATGACATGGCAGGACGCCATATCAAGCCCGGCAAAATCGGCGCGCTTGGTGGTCAAACGGTTCAGAACGTCATTGATTTCATCAACACGCCCTGAATTCTGGACCCAGCCTTCAAGGGCCAGCAACGGCAGGATCATGCTTTCAGCCCCGCCGCCTTCGCGACGACGGATGATTTCAAGTGCCGAAAATCCGCGGCGCGATCCGGCCAACGGTAACGTATTGGGATCATCGGCATGGTCGATGAAACCGGTAGGTGCGTAATATAACGGTCCGCCAAAATCAGCGAAGCCCCGCACATCGGCGGGGCTTCGCAGGACCGATCCTTCGATCTTGTCCATCAGTCTCTTTCAGTTAGCTGCCCGGCTGCGGCTCCGGGGACAAATCCCCGCCACCTTCACCCGGGTTTTCCTTGCGTGCGCCACCAGTGGTCGGAACCGTCGAACGGCGTCCGCCGCCCGTGTCCTTGCCGCTGCCATTGGAATGGCCCGAACGGTTGATTTCCTCACCACGCAGAAGCGCCTCGATTTCCTTGCCCGACAGGGTTTCGTATTCCAGAAGCCCCTTGGCAAGAACATGCAGATCGTCAAGATGCTCGGTCAGAACACGCTTGGCAAAGACATATGCCTCGTCGGAATAACGACGCACTTCCTCGTCAATAAGTTGGGCTGTTTTCTCGGAAACATTCTTGTGCTGGGCAACACTGTGGCCCAGGAACACTTCTTCCTGATTGTCTACATATTTGACGTTACCAAGCAGATCCGAGAAGCCCCATTCGGTAACCATCTTGCGCGCATATTGCGTCACCATATTGATGTCCGAAGACGCACCCGTCGTGACCTTGTCCTTGCCAAAGATGATTTCCTCTGCAACGCGGCCACCCATGGCAACCGCAAGGTCGGAAATCAGTTGTTCATAGGATTTGGAAACCTGATCACGTTCCGGCAGGCGCATCACCATACCCAGCGCACGACCGCGCGGAATGATGGTTGCCTTGTGGATCGGATCGGATGCCGGGGTATGCAGCGCGACAAGCGCATGACCACCTTCGTGATAGGCCGTCAGCTTCTTCTCGTCGTCGGTCATGATCATGGAACGGCGTTCTGCCCCCATCATCACCTTATCCTTGGCATTCTCGAAATCGGCCATGGTGACAACACGCTTGCCAAGACGGGCCGCAAGAAGTGCCGCCTCGTTGACAAGGTTTGCCAAATCCGCACCCGAGAAGCCCGGCGTGCCCCGCGCAACAGTGCGCAGATCAACATCCGGCCCCAGCGGAACCTTGCGGGCATGAACACCAAGAATATGTTCGCGGCCTTCAAGGTCCGGGTTCGGCACAACAACCTGACGGTCAAAACGACCGGGGCGCAGCAATGCCGGGTCAAGAACATCCGGGCGGTTGGTTGCCGCCACAAGGATCACACCCTCGTTGGCTTCGAAACCGTCCATCTCGACCAGAAGCTGGTTCAGGGTCTGCTCACGTTCATCGTTACCACCGCCAAGACCGGCACCACGATGGCGGCCAACCGCGTCGATTTCATCAATGAAGATGATGCATGGTGCGTTCTTTTTGCCCTGTTCGAACATGTCGCGCACACGCGATGCGCCGACACCGACAAACATTTCAACGAAGTCGGAACCCGAAATCGTAAAGAACGGAACGTTGGCTTCACCTGCAATCGCACGTGCCAGAAGCGTCTTACCGGTACCCGGGGGCCCGACAAGCAGCATGCCCTTGGGGATTTTACCGCCAAGACGCTGGAACTTCTGCGGATCGCGCAGGAAGTCGACGACTTCTTCAAGCTCGCCCTTGGCTTCCTCGATCCCGGCAACGTCTTCAAAGGTAACGCGACCGGATTTCTCGGTCAGCATCTTGGCCTTTGATTTACCAAAGCCCATGGCCTTGCCTCCGCCGCCCTGCATCTGGCGCATGAAGAAAATCCACACCCCGATAATCAGCAGCATCGGGAACCAGCTGATCAGCGCACTCATAAGCGGCGACAGGCTTTCTTCCGGCTGGGCGATGATACGAACGCCCTTGTCGTTCAGACGTTCGACAAGGCTCGGATAATCAGGAGTGTAAACACTGACGGTCCGGTTATCACGGGTTTGCGCCGTAAGAGTGTTGCCCTGGATCGTAACTTCTGAAATCTGGCCGCTGTCAACTTCGGCCAGGAAGTCCGAAAATGCCAGCGTAGACTGGCCGCTTCGTCCTGATGGCGACTGAAACAGGTTAAACAAAGCCACCAAAAGGATGGCAATGATAACCCACAGTGCGAGATTTTTTCCCATATTCATTCCAAGCTACTGATCGCAATTTATGTTCGCCATGACGCGCAATCGCCCTGCGCACGGCCTGATCATCAGATAATGATAAGGTACCTTTACGCAAGTAGGACGTCGGGTTTCGGCGACGATTTAAACCCACTTTCCCATAAAGGTGTCGGGGGTGCAAACCGCCATCGCATACCGATTGCCTTTTCTGCCCCCATCGGGGCCATGTTGCAACCGGCGGCGGATAATACGTCGGAAATACCTGAAACCTCAAGCCCGCCAACGGAAAGAAGGGATTCTTTATCATAAAGGGCGGGCATGGATGCAAGGGCAGCGCGCGGCAAATGATCGATAAATGGCGCGATTTTGCCAATGGTGGCCCGAAATGCCCGTGTGTGAAACGCATCACAAGCCCCAAGCGGTGCCATCGCAAACCGTTCAAAATCACCATAATCAGCGGTTGCGCGCCCTCCATCCGGCTCAAAAATCAACTCGAACCGGTTATCCCAACGCTGTCCCTGACCATTACGGACAAGGGCAATATCAACCGGGACCGGCCGTACGTCGAGGCGTCCGATTTCACGATAAACCAGCAAAATATCGCGACGTTTATGCAGGACACAGCCCCCCAGACTGACCCGGGCGCCGTCCTGATCGCGCAATCGTGACAACGCCAATGCCAAGGCATCGAAGGCGGGCATATAATCCGCCCCGCCAATCACCCGTATAACCTGACCAAGTGC
>CBIHMD010000276.1:0-4620 GCA_966210655.1 uncultured Thalassospira sp. | reverse complement strand
TCCTTGGCATGCCGACCAGTGTTGTGATCGGAACATCGCTTTTTCAGATCATTTTTGTCACCGCCAACGTGACCTTCCTGCAATCAATCCAGACACAGACTGTCGATGTCGCCCTTGCCATTCTGCTTCTGATTGGTGGGGTTATCGGCGCTCAATTCGGCGCACAATTCGGGTCAAAGCTGAAAGCCGAACATCTGCGCGCCATGCTGGGCCTTCTGGTTCTTTCGGTCTGTCTGAAGCTTCTGTTCGATCTGGTGATCACACCGACCGAACTTTATTCCATCGCGCCGGAGAATTTGTAATGCACAAACCCGGTGCAATCCTTGGCTCGCTGCTTGCCGCTGTTGCGGTATTTGCCGTGATCGTGCCGGAACGTGCGCGCGCCGATGCACTGGTTGTCGATCTTTCAAATCATCTTGTCGCGATCACCACCGGTTTTACCGGGACCGACGTACTTTTGTTTGGCGCGGTGCAAAGCGAAGGCGATGTGATTGTTACGGTCAAGGGACCGGATCAGAACATGGTTGTGCGCCGCAAGGAACGCAAGGTTGGCATCTGGGTCAACAGCGAAAGTGCCACTTTCCGCAATGTTCCGGCCTATTACGCCAGTGCATCGAACCGACCGATGGAAATCATTGCCAATTCCAAGCTTTATAACGATTACCGCATTGGCCTTGAACATCAGCGCTTTGTCACCGAAATCGACGATAAGGATCGTAACAGCAGCGATTATCGCGATGCGCTTTTGCGCAATATGCGTGCCGCCGGCCTTTTCAATCAGCGCCCGGCAAAAATCAGCTTTTTGTCCAATCAGCTTTTCCGGACCGATATCCACTTTCCGGCCAACACACCAACCGGCACCTATACCATCAATGTCTATCTGATCCGTGATGGGCGTATTGCCAGCGTCAAAACCACGCCGCTGGTCGTGTCCAAAACCGGCGTCAGTGCCGAAGTTTATGACTTCGCACATCGCTATTCCGCACTTTACGGCATCATCGCGGTCATCATCGCGGTCATCGCCGGATGGATCGCAAGCGTCGCCTTCCGCAGAAGATAATCCCCAGGTAATCTCAGATAACCCAGGAATAATCCAGACCACAATTGCCGACTGAACAATTGCGCAACGCTCTTCTCCAACGGGTGATTTTGCACATGCACATTCACGTTGTGCGAGCGCGGAAAGATATTTTCTTCGTCAGGATATACGAAAAATAGCTTGGAAACCGGCGTTAAATTACGGCAAACTTTCCCGATCCGGCATGACAGCGCCTCGCCCCGCAAATTGGCGCCAACGCATTCGGACCCCATTTTCATTCAGGGCAGGACGACATGAATTCATTTGATGCCGACCACGAACTGCGCGCTGCCACCACGGATCGCACGTTCCTTGTAGTGGTTGACGACAGTGACGAAATGACCAAGGCACTTCGATATGCCTGTCGCCGCGCACAACATACCGGCGGACGCGTCGCATTGCTAAGCGTCATTGAACCCGCCGAATTCCAGCACTGGATGGCCGTTGGCGATCTGATGCAGGAAGAGGCCCGCGAAAATGCCGAAAACCGCATCAACGAACTTGCGGCCTATGTGCATGAGCAAACCGGCTCGATGCCGCTTCTGTTCATTCGCGAAGGCCGTCTGAAGGACGAACTTCTCAAGGTTCTGGAAGAAGAAGAACAGATTTCCATTCTGGTTCTGGCAGCTGGCACCAACAGCGACGGCCCCGGCCCGCTGATTACCGCCCTGACCAACCGGGATGTCGTCGGCCAGTTGCGTCTGCCGCTGACCATTGTCCCGGCGGCATTGTCAGAAGCCGACATCGACGCACTAAGCTGATCATCCTGCCCCCGAAGAAAGCCGGACATTGTAAAATCGTCCGGCTTTTTGCGTTTGATACAGACCGATTACGCTGTGCGATCTTCCAGAAAATTCATATAGGCATCAAAGGATGACCGTTGCCCGAAAAGAATATGGGCACGCGTACGGATCGCCTGCGAGACGACCGACCGGCGCCGCTTGTCCATCGCCAGTGTCAAAGCTGTCTCAACATAATCCGCCGGGTGATAGGCAACACAATCAAACACCGAGATCTGGCGATAACAGGTATGACTGCGCCGTGAACGTGCAGCCTTGCCCGGCAGGGTCACCAACGGCACGCCAAGGCCAAGACAATCAAATGCCAGCATCGCATCGTTCCATGCCGGGCTTTCAAGAACGACATCCACCGCACATAGCAACGAATGAAGATCGGCCCGGCTGTGAACCGAGACAAAGCGCATGCGCCCGGCAACATCGGCATAATTGACCGCAAACCGCCGTCCCCATGCTGCGTCCCAGCTATCGCGTTCGGGCGCGATCAGCAAAAGTTCCGCGGTTTCATCCAGCCGCAGGATTTCAGCAATCAGCGGATCGAAATCAGCCGTCAGAACATCAAGCGGCTGCGGGCAAAGATAGGTATTGCGATCCGGATCAATCCGCCAGCGTCGCTGCAGATCACCAGGTGACAAGATGATTTCTTCCGGGCAAGCAGCATTTACAAACAGGCCCGGCAAACGGATCAGTTCCTCACTAAAGCGGGTCTCGCCGCCTGCGGTTTCCCAATCTTCGGCAATCAGGTGGCAATCAATGTTTGAAAGGCCCGTGGTCGCGGCAATTCCACCCCCGGCAATCTGAAGCGGCGCCAGACGCCACGCCTCCAGCAACATCGAATAGGCATCCGCCTGCGGATCGACATAATGCAGAACATCAAGGTCAAGTCCCGCAATCACGCGCGCCGAATGCAGCGGATCAAGCGGCAATGGCACAACCAGATCGGCCTCGGCATCAATCCGCGCGGTAACGTCATCCTCGCCCAGCGGCGGTCGGATCACTGTGATATCGAACCGGTCGCGGTCAATGGCACGAACCAGCCCCGCAATCCAGCGCCCGATACCGTTATCGCGCATATTGGCCGATACAACGCCAAGCCGAACCTTGCCACCTTTTGGCCGGGTCCGCGCTGCGACATGAGGCACGTCATAACCTGAAACCAGCCGTTCCCAATAATGACCAACCGCGCGCAATTGCGCATCGCCTTCGGGGCGAAGGGCCGCACGCCATACCGGCGGGAAACGTGTCAGAGTGATCGGATCAATCAGGTCGCTTTGGCCAAGATCAAGGTCGAGATCGTCATCATCAAGCGTATCGTCGAGAAGATCACGAACGACCTCGTCATTCTGGGCTGCCAGGTCGGCAGGAACCGGGGCGAAAAGCAGCCGACGGGCTGTTCTGAACAGCGCCGTGTTGTCCCCCATGGCAATCTTGCGATCTATTGCGTTTTGCAGAACCGATTGGGCGGATGCCGCATCGCCTTCTTCTGCCAGTTCGACTGCCAGCCGGAATACAGCATCATCACCACCTCCCGCACCAATCGCGGCACCAAACCGTTCCACGGCTTCGCTATGGCGCCCGGCAAGGCTTAATGCCTCGCCCATCATCAGAAGAAGTTCGGCATCTTCCGGGCTGGCACGCAAAAGGGTTTCCAATGCGCCAATCGCCTCGGTCCCCTGACCGGTTCGCAAATACAAAAGGGCAAGCGTACGTCTGGCAACAGCATCCTGCGGGTCAAGGGCAAGAACCTGACGCAAACAATGCAGGGCCCCGGCGAACTGGCCCAGTCGGAAAAGCGCATCGCCATAGGCCGTCAGGGCACGCTGATGACCGGGTTGCAGTTCAAGAGCACGCAAAAGCGGTTCGGATGCAGAAACCGTCCGCCCCTGATCAAGCCTGATCTGACCCATCAGAACCAGTGCATTGACGATATCATCACGCAGCCTAAGCGCGGTGGTGCAGGATACCTCTGCGCCTGCGATATCGCCCATGGCGTATTGGCAGGCACCAAGATTGGCATGAATTTCGGCAACATCGGGCGCCAGCCGAAGGGCCTGCATGTAGTTTTCATGCGCCAGTTCAAGTTCATCAAGCTGGCGATAGGTATTGGCGATGTTGCAGTAAAGTGCCGGGGAATCCGGGCACAGGCGAATCGCGCGCTTGAAGGCACCAACGGCCTCGCGCAGCTTGCCAACCGCTTTCAGAGCCTGCGCATGATCATGCTGGATTTCGGCATTATTGGCGTCCGCGATGGCGGCCCGGCCCATGCGTTCGGCAGCAATGTCGCCATTGCCCTGTTTCATCGCAACCAGACCGGCCAGATGCATGGCTTCTGCCGCCTGCGGAAAGGCAAGCGTCATCTTGCGGCAGGCGCTTTCAGCCTCCGCCAGTTGACCTGTTTCAAACAGGTCGATTGCAAACCGGAACATCTCGCCAAGATCAGACAAGGATCGTATCGCCACCCGAGAGTTTGTTTAATCAGTCACCATAGTGACCAAGCGTTAACAAACCACGTCTTTGCCACAAAATATGGGTCCTGACTATGGCAGGGATGCACAAAAATCACCCGGCCTGACAAGACCGGGTGACAAAGTCTGACATTCTCCCCATCCGCGGCGATGCGGAGGGTATAAATCAGCCCTCGTGACTGAAATAACGGCCGAAACGGTTGGCAAGCAAATCGTCAAGCGCCACCTGCTCCTGACGGATATATCCCCTGCCCGCAAGCTTCCCGGTCAGGACCATATC
>CBIHMD010000275.1:0-4632 GCA_966210655.1 uncultured Thalassospira sp. | reverse complement strand
CCACGCGCAAAGCCTGATGGAGCTTGGCAACAGCATTACCGGAACGGTGGCATCTTTGGTGGCAGGTGCCCTGATTGCCGGGGCGGGATGGAACGTCATCAATTTCGGTGTTCTGCCGGTATTGGTGGTTGCCATTTTCCTGATGTGGGCAGGTGGCCGGAAATCGGTGACGCAGGGCGCATGACGTGCATAAAGAAACCGCCGGTCAAACGACCGGCGGTTCGAGTTGCAGGGCGAACGGGGAGTTTCGCCCCGGCGCGATCTCGTTTCGCGTGGTATGGCGGGCGGGGTGAACCGGCCGCGATCCGGGCAATAAAAAACCGGCCATCAGGCCGGTTGGGCATTTAAAGTCGGGCTGTTGGCCGCGACGAATTCCTTGATCTTTTGCAGGACAAATTCGCGTGATGAATTTTCACGGGTGCGAAACAGGACTTCGCGGTCGTGAATGACAAGACCAAGATAGACAGGGCTATTGTGGCCTTCCTTGCTGAGTTTCAGGGCGCGAAGGGTATGACCAAGGTCATCCGTGCTCTGATAAACGGTACGCATGATGTTTTAACCTGCTTTCTGTCTCGAACGGGCTCAAACGGGAAAAAGAAGCTTACACTGCCCTTATGACAGCCAAGTTTTTCGCTGCGATGACAGCAATATGATGGTTTGAAGACTCTTTTGCCCTTCAACCGGAAAAGACAATGGCAAAGCCCTTCAAAAAGCTGGTGGTTTCATTCACCGTATTTGATAAAAGAAAACGGGTAGGACGCCTGTTTCCGGCATTGACATGGGCTGATGCGATGTTTAAGAAAGGCGTCGTTCCGCACGGAACACCAAAGAGATAAGGGCAAGTGGCCGAGTGGCTGAAGGCGCTCCCCTGCTAAGGGAGTATGGGGTCAAAAGCCCCATCGAGGGTTCGAATCCCTCCTTGTCCGCCATTGATCAAGGCACCCGAACAGGGTGCCTTTTTCTTTTGCCACAAACGCGATGAGCCATGTCATCGCGTTTTTGCATTTTCGGTAAATCAGGTGAAGGCGTTAAAGGTAATGATGGTCTGCGTGTCCTTGATATGGGGCAGCAGATGGATTTTTTCGTTCACATAGCGCCCGATATCCTGACCGTCTTCTATATAGACCTTTACCAGCAGTTCGAACGGGCCCGAGATCGAATAGACTTCCGATACACCTTCGATTTCCTCGACCAGTGCTGTGGCAACGTCATAGGCTTTGCCCAGATCGCATTTCACGAAAATGAAAAAGGGATGCATCGGTGCGGCTCCGGTATTTGGGGATAAAAATTATGCCCCAAGCTATCGCGGTGCGGCGGTGGTTTCAATCATTACTGCGGCGAATGTACGCGGCGTCTTAAGATTGAGGCGGGCGACGCAGAATTTCCAGATGCTTGATGCGCGCACGCACCTGCTCAGGGTTATGTTGACCAACCCCTTCAAGCAGGGTTTCAAGCATTACCATGCTGGCAGCCGAGCTATCCCACGTCGTGCCGGTTTCGATGCGGACCGGAAAGACATGCCGGGCGAACTGGGCAATCGGGCTAAGCCACTGGTCCGTGAACAGAATGATTTTGGCATCCTGCCGTGCGGCGGCTTCGGCAAAGGCGATGACATCGGCCTGATAGCGCCGGACATCAAAGACCAGCAGAACATCACGTTTGCCGATATCCAGAAGGTCTTCGGCCCATTTGGCACTTTGCCCTGAGACGCGCCGCACGTGGCTTCGCATGGTGCGCAGATGTTCATAGGCATAGACCGCAAGGGCGGATGTAAATCGCCCGCCCAGTAGATAAACCGATCCCTTGCAATCACCGATCAGCTCAATCGCGCTTTGCAGTTCGGCCGGGTTGATGTTGGCAAGGCTTATGCGAATGTTGCTGGTGGTGGCCTCAGCCATTTCATGAAGCAATTCACCCATCGGATGGCCGGAATGATTGCGCGAACGGGGCAGGCTGCTTCGAGTTAACGGCGATTGCAAGCGGGCTTCGAGTTCACCGCGCAGGCGGGCCTGCATATCGGGATAGCTGTCAAAGCCGATCTTGCTGGCAAAGCGCAGCACCGTCGGGGCGGAAACGCCACACCGTTCGGCGAAGGTCGCCACGGTTTCGAGGCCTGCCATCGGATAGTTGCCAAGCAGGGCCTGAGCCAGCTTGCGTTCCGATGCGGTCAGTGTATCGGCTTTTTGCGTGATCTGTTCGGCGACCGTTGGCTTTGTTGCCTGCTGCTTCACATTCAAAGGCGAGATTTCCCCGGTTATGCCACCCACTTGGAATGGCCAAACACCCGCAAAGTGCGTTTATGCATTGTTCGGGCGCGGTTTACCTTGTCTGACCTACAAATACAACGATTGTAATGAATTTTACAATATTTGATATTCTTGTCATCAAAATTGAAATCATGTAACGTTCGTTACAGAAGGGATAAAACCCGTACCGCGAAAAGCGGTGCAACAATTCAACGGCTTGGCAAAAGCCGGTCGCCCGGGAGGCGGTTCATCACACGGTACGACCTTGCAAAAGGTGGTGCAGACAAGGGGATGCAATATGGGTTGTCAGGGCTGCGAATATTTCCATCCAGATTTGGTGTCGATGTTGAACCTGCCGGGTTTTTCCGGGCGGTAAGGCATTTTGTATCACCGTTCGCATCCGTCGGATGTGAACGGATGGGATCATATTTGCAGATGACAAACCTGCCGCTGTTGCGACCGATAGAACAGGGAGATGTTGGGGTGGCGTTAGATGCCTGAATTTATCAAGACCTACGTCAGATGGGTCGATTGCGTGAACCGGATCATCGGCCGGTTTGCGATGTATCTGATCTTTGCGATGCTTGCGGTGCTTTTGTATTCCGCTGCGACCAAGCTGATGGAGTTTCCGGCCCTTTGGACGCTGGAAACCGCGCAGTTCCTGATGGTGTCGTATTTCCTGCTGGGCGGGGGCTATTCCATGCAGTTGAACTCGCACGTTCGGATGGATTTGCTGTATGGCGCCTTGTCGCCGCGCAAACAGGCCGGGCTCGATGCGATCACGATCCTGTTTCTGATCTTTTATCTGGCGTTTCTGCTGTATGGCGGCGTTTCATCGACCTCCTATGCGTTCGAGTATGGCGAAACCAGTTATTCCGCGTGGTCACCGCCGATGTCGCCGATCAAGGCGATCATGACCTTTGGCGTGTTCATGATGCTGCTGCAGGCAATTGCAACCTTCTTCAAAGATGTGGCAGCCGCCCGTGGGGAGAGTCTTTCATGAGTTATGAAATGATCGCTCTTCTGATGTTTTCCACGATGATGCTGATGCTTCTGACCGGGAAACGGGTTTTTGGTGCCATCGGTTTTGTTGCCGTTGTTTTTGCCCTTGGCATGTGGGGGGATGGCGGATCTGAAATGGCGTTCAGTGCCGCGATGAAGCTGATGAAGTGGTATCCGCTTCTGACGCTGCCGCTGTTTGTCTATATGGGCTATATGCTTTCGGAATCCGGTCTGGCAGATGATCTTTATCGGATGTTCCATGTCTGGATGGGGCCGGTGCGCGGTGGCCTTGCTATCGGGACGATTGTCCTGATGGTGGCGGTGTCGGCCATGAACGGGCTGAGTGTTGCGGGTATGGCAATCGGTGCCAGCATCGCGCTGCCGGAACTTTTGCGGCGCGGCTATGACAAGGTGATGGTGACAGGGGTGATCCAGGCGGGAAGTTCGCTTGGCATTCTGGTGCCGCCAAGTGTGGTTCTGGTGCTGTATGGCATGATCGCGCGTCAGCCGGTCGGGCAGCTTTGGCTGGCGGGGGTCTTCCCCGGGCTGCTGATGGCGGGCATGTTCATCATTTATATTGCCATTCGTTGCTGGCTGCAGCCCAGTATGGGCCCGGCATTAAGCAAGGAAGAACGCGCGGAAATCACATGGGGCGAGAAGGTTGGCTTGCTGAAAGCCGGGATCGTTCCGCTGTTCATTTTCTTCTCGATGACCGGTCTGTTCCTGATGGGGATTACGTCGCTTGTGGAAAGTTCGGCCGTGGGCGCGCTTGCCGCGACCCTTGCTGCCTTGTTCAAGCGACGCCTGACCCGCGTTGTCATGGAAGAAACCCTGCGCAAGACGCTGTCGATCAGCTGCATGTTCATGTGGATTATTCTGGCAGCACTGGCATTCGGTGCGGTGTTTGACGGCTTGGGTGCAGTCCGGGCGATTGAAAGCTTCTTTGTCGATCAGATGGGCCTTGGCCCGTGGCAGATCCTGATCATGATGCAGATTTCCTTCATCCTGATGGGCATGTTCCTTGACGACACGGCGATGCTGGTGATTGTCGCACCGCTTTATGTGCCGCTGGTCGGCGCACTTGGTTTCGATCTGGTTTGGTATGGCGTGCTTTACACCATCACCTGCCAGATCGCCTATATGACGCCGCCGTTTGGTTACAACCTGTTCCTGATGCGTGCCATGGCCCCGCCAGAGGTGACGTTAAAGGACATCTATAAATCCATCACACCGTTTGTGATCATCATGGCGATGGCGCTTGGCATCGTGATGGCGTTCCCGCAGATCGCGCTGTGGCTGCCGGAATGGCATTACGCGCGGTAAGAAACGAACCCGATACCGGCGGGGTCGCAGAAGGCCCCGCCGTTCAAAATAAAATCAATAC
>CBIHMD010000274.1:0-4638 GCA_966210655.1 uncultured Thalassospira sp. | reverse complement strand
ATGCAATGTTGCGCCAAGCCCGCCCGCCACGGACAGAAGATCGGCCAGCATGTCGCGATCAAGCCGCCCGTCTTGCGTCGCCGCCCCAATCACGATCCCCTCTGCCCCGTGGTCTCGGGCAAGGGCGATGTCGTGTTTCATCATCGCCACGTCAGCCGGGCCATAGATGAAATCGCCGGGCCGTGGCCGGATCATCACCCGGCAGGGCACAGGAATATCGCGCAAAGGGGCCATCGCCCCGGCACTTGGCGTCAGCCCACCCACCGCAAGGGCGGCGCAATATTCAATGCGATCCGCCCCGGCGCACGCAGCCACCATCGCATCGTCAAAACTTTCAACACAGATTTCCAGAAGCGGTTTGATCCCGGCTGTCATACGCCCGCACCGTCATGCAAAAGATGCAGCATCGCCGCCCCGCGAAGCCCGCCATCGCGGCTATGCTGCCCCGGCACCACCAAAGGCGCGTCATAGCGGCCCAGAACACATTTGCGGACCTCTGCATCGATCATCGCAATCAGGCGGCTTTCGGATGCCAGCCCGCCGCCGACCGGCACGCAATCGGGGTCAAGCACATTGACCATCAATGCAAGCTCCCCCGCGATCAGGTCGACAAAGATCTCCACCGCACGGCCTGCCATCGCATCCCCAGCCTGCCAGCCATCGGTGATTTCGTAACTTGGCCGTTCCTGTCCAGAACCAAGTCCAGCACCAAGTCCGGCAATCTGCCCGTAAATCCGTTCAAGCCCCCGCGCCCCACCCCAGGCATCAAGGCACCCGTTCCGGCCACAACCGCACACAACGCCCGCAAGCCCGTGGCGGATCAGCGCACCGGAAACATCATTGCCATGGCCCCATTCGCCGCGAATGCCGCTGCGCCCGCCAATGAACTGCCCGTCGACCACAATGCCACCACCCACCCCGGTGCCAAGGATGATGGCAAAAACCGTCCGTGCGCCCTTGGCCGCCCCGCTCCGTGCCTCGGCCAGCGCAAAGCAATCGGCATCATTGGCAACCCGCACGTCACGATTGAGTATTTTTGATAGCTCCGGGCCAAACGGCCATCCCTTGATCGCCGGAATATTGGCCGAAATCACCGCCCCGGTCTTGGGATCAAGCCCGCCGGCAAAGCTGATACCGATATCGGCATCCTCGCCAAATTCACGGTCGGCATCGGCAATCAGCCCGGCAATCGCCGCAACAAAGGCATCGCGATCCTGCGTTGGTGTCGGCACCTTGATCTGGGACCGGATGTCACCCTTGGCGTCAAACGCCCCAAATTCGATTTTCGATCCGCCAATATCAAATGCGTAATGCATCGCCCTGCCCCTGCGTCTGATCTTCCTATCGGATATACCACAGGATCGCCGCCCGCAAAAAGAAACGGCGCCACCCAGGGCAGCGCCGTTTTCAGTCTTCGTATCAAGCGGATAATCAGGCTCGCAAACGCTTGGCAAGATCATCATAACCCGGCATGCCCTTGACCGGCCCAAGTGCCGTCACCGTCGGCGTACCGCCCAGAAGCGACTTGCCCGCTGCCCGCACCCGTTCAAGGTCAACCGCCTCGACCTTGGCAATGACTTCTTCCATGGTCTGCGGACCACCGAAAATCTGGATCTGGCGCGCAAGCGTTTCGCAACGGCCGGAATTGCTTTCCATACCCATCACGACCGACGCCTTAAGCTGCGCGCGTGCCCGGTTCACTTCTTCCTCGGTCAGGTCGACCGTGGCGCGCACCAGCTCGTCACACATCACCGGCATCAATTCGCCAATGTCATTCGGCCCGGTGCCGGCATAGATCGAAAACAGCCCGCCATCGACATAATGTGACGAGAAGCTATAGACCGAATAGACAAGCCCGCGCTTTTCACGGATTTCCTGGAACAGCCGCGAAGACATGCCGCCACCCAGCAACGTGTTGAACACCTGCAGATCATAGAAACTGTCATCGGTATAAGACACCGTCGGCAGGCCGAAAATCACATGGACCTGTTCAAGGTCGCGCTGTTCGATCCGGTTACCGCCTTCATAGCGAAGGGCTTCCATTTCATGATCTTCATGCGCCGGAAGGTTATCGAATTTCGACGACACCAGATCGACAATCTGCTGATGATCAACCTTGCCCGATGCCGAAAACACCATGCGTTTCGGGCTATAGCGGCGCGACATGAATTCAAACAGATCATCACGCGACAGCGACGATACATTTTCCGGGCTGCCAAGGATCGACCGACCCAGCGCCTGATCCGGCAGGGCCGTTTCCTGGAAATAATCGAACACAATGTCATCGGGCGTGTCGTTGGCCTGCCCGATTTCCTGCAAAATCACCTGACGTTCGCGTTCAAGTTCCTTCGCATCAAGGGTCGAGTTCTGCAAAATGTCGGCAATCACATCAATCGCCAGTTCCTGATCTTCATGCAGGACCTTGCAGTAATAGGCCGTATTCTCGCGCGAGGTATAGGCATTCATCTGCCCGCCGACATTCTCGATTTCCTCGGAAATCTGAAGGGCGGAGCGACGGCGCGTGCCCTTGAACGCCATATGTTCAAGCATATGGGAAATGCCGTTGATTTCAGGCGTCTCGTTGCGCGCACCCACATCAACCCACGCACCAAGTGCTACGGATTGCACATGTTCAAGGCGGTCGGTCGCAACGATCATCCCGTTGTCAAGCCGGGTAAGCTCGACTGTCATATGGTTATACTCCTGTGTTTCACATCATGTCCGAAATCGCACGTCATCAGGCCGCACGTCGCTTTGCGCGAACATGCGCCATCAGGGCGCTGACATCATTGGACATGGTTTCGGCCTTCTCTGGCCGGTCATATAGGTCAGACAGCCGCGCGGGCAAGTCCGGATAAATCCCCGATGCCTGTTTGACCGCATCCGGAAACTTCGCCGGGTGTGCTGTCGCCAACGCCACCATCGGCACCGATTTGTCACGGTTGCATTTGCGCCCGGCGACAATGCCGATCACCGAATGCGGATCAACAAGCTCCCCGCTCGTCGCCAGCACATCCCTGATTGCCGCCCTTGTTTCATCGTCGCTTAGCCGATAGCCATCGAAATGCTCCCGCGCCCGGCCAAACTGCCCTTGCGACATTTCCATAACCCCGGTTTCGCGGAATTTGGTCAGCATCCCGGCAATGGCAAGGCCATCACGATCATAAAGATCAAACATCAAACGTTCAAAGTTCGAACTGACCTGAATATCCATCGACGGGCTGATGGATGGCTCGACACCTTCCATCTTCATAACCCCGCTTTCGAAAAAGCGGGCGAGAATATCATTGCGGTTGGCCCCGACAACAAACTGTTTGATCGGAAGCCCCATCTGCATCGCGGCATATCCGGCATAGACATTGCCGAAATTGCCCGACGGCACCGAAAACGACATTTCGCGTTCCGGCGAGCCAAGCTGCACCCCCGCCCAGAAATAATAGGCGATCTGGCACATGATGCGCGCCCAGTTGATCGAATTGACCGCCGACAGATTAACATCGTCGCGGAAGGCATGATCATTGAACAATGCCTTGACCAGATCCTGACAATCATCAAACGATCCCTCGACCGCAAGATTATGCACATTATCCGACAGGATCGTCGTCATCTGGCGGCGCTGGACTTCGGAAACGCGCCCCTTGGGATGCAGGATGAAAATATCGATATTTTTCCGGTCCCGGCAGGCTTCAATTGCCGCCGATCCGGTATCGCCCGACGTCGCACCGACAATCGTGATCCGTTCGCCGCGCTTGGCCAGAACATGGTCAAACAGCCGCCCGACCACCTGCAATGCATAATCCTTGAACGCCAAAGTCGGGCCGTGGAAAAGCTCCATCACCCAGTCATTGGCACCAAGCTGTTTAAGCGGTGCCACCGCTTCGTGATCAAACCCGGCATAGGTATCTTCAAGGATGGATTTCAACGCCTCATCATCGACCGAACCGGTCGTAAAGGGCTGGATCACCTTATAGGCAACTTCGGCATAAGTCAGGGTTCGCAGCGCACGGATGTCATCCTTGGTGAAGGTCGGCCAGCTTTCCGGCACATACAATCCACCATCACGGGCCAGACCGGCCAAAAGGACATCATCAAACTGCAAAACGGGGGCGGTTCCCCGCGTACTGACATAACGCAACGACCTATGCTCCTGAACTGGGCTTTCACAACATTCAGGCGACTTTGCCCCAAACGGACAAAGACACTCCAAACCGAAAGTTAGTGAGGGGAACAGCCGTCATAGTCAAGGGTCAATCAGGCAGATCAGGCGTGCTTTGCGCAATATCGCGTAACGCCGTGTGATCGCAGCTTATTTAATCAAGCTCGATCCCGTGTTCCTTGAGCTTGGCCTCCGCCACGGCGGCCCGGCGCACCACGGTACGATAGTTATTCAGCAGAATCCGCAGGATCGCCTTGATGAAGCGATCCGACGCTGCCATCTTGCTTTCGAATGTCTGGCGATTGATGGCAATCAGCACGGTTCGTTCACATGCGCGGGCTGACGCCATTCGAGGCTGGTTATCAACCAGTGCCAGTTCGCCAAAAAGCCCCCCGGCCTCGAACGTGCCAAGGACAACTGCCTCAGCACCATTCATGGTGTTAAAGATTTCAACCCGGCCTTCCTGAACGACAAAGGCCGCA
>CBIHMD010000273.1:0-4650 GCA_966210655.1 uncultured Thalassospira sp. | reverse complement strand
GTGTTTATAGCGACGTGTGTCAGTTTCCTAGCTGTAATAGATCGTTGGGTGCGGCGTTAGGAAGCTGTGAATGAGTGAAACCCGCAATTTAATGAATAAAAGTCATATAAACGCATGATTTTTTGATGATCACGGGAGCTACGGTGTATCTATTTTAGTTAAAAGACATTCAGTCAGAAAAAATGGCTAATATGTGTCGCGAATAGTGACTTAATTATCACACTTTAAAGTATAACTGATCAAAGGTCATTTAATTCAATTGACCATAAGTCATTATATCCGTTTTACTCTCTTCCAGTGATCGGCGTCCACGATGTGTGGTTTGTGGTGTTGCCGATCGGCTACTAATCATCAAGAGGGTAAGATGAAAAAGATTCTTGTTGCTTCCACCGCGCTTGTCGCTGTGGCTTTCGCAGGTCAAGCTTCGGCTTCCGAAAAAATCAAACTGTCGGTTGGCGGTTACATGGAACAGTGGGCTGGCTTCACTGACGAAGACAACACTGCTGCTGGCGGTCGTGTGAACGCATTCCAGTCCGATACCGAAATTCATTTCAAAGGTTCGACCACCCTTGATAACGGCATTGAAGTCGGTGCGACTGTAGAGCTCGAAGGTGAAACCTCTGGCGACCAGATTGACGAACAGTATCTGTATGTCAATGGTGGCTTCGGTCAGGTCAAGCTTGGTAAAGACGATAGTGCAGCTGACGATATGGGAATCACTGCACCGGCCGTCGGTCCTGTTGGCGTCAATGATGGCGATATGTCGAACTGGGCCAATGCATACCTGATCGACACCGTTCGTTCGAGCGGCGATCAGAATCGTCTGACCTATTATACCCCGTCGTTTGGCGGCTTCCGTGCCGGTGTCTCCTATGCTGACGACAGCAACCGCAATGGTGCAAACGGCTATGACAACCAGGCTGGTTCGGGCGACAACATCGTTTCCGCCGGTGTTGAATATCTGGGCGATTTTGATGGTTGGTCACTTGGCGTCTCGGCCACTGGTGAAGAGTCAGGTGAGGGTGCATGGTATGGCGCCGGTGTGAATGTCGGCTTCGGCAACTTCACCGTCGGTGGTTCGTATGGTCACACCGAGGACGATTACGGCCTTAACTTGGAAAGTGACGGTTCGAACGGTCAAGAACTCGACGCGTTTGATGTCGGTGTTTCCTATGCGATGGATGCTGCTGCTGTTTCGGCAACCTATGGCTATGAAGATTTCGGCGATGGCGAAATTCAGGCCGTTGACCTTGGTCTGGCTTACACCCTGGGTGCAGGCGTTGCCTGGAAATCTTCGGTCTTCTGGTTCGATCAGGAAAATGACGGCGAAGCAGACAATGACGGCTACGGTGTTGTTACCGGTATTCGTCTCGACTTCTAATTCTTCGGAATTGGGTGCTATCGGGAAGGGGATGAATTTTCATCCCCTTCTTTTTTTTGATCCTGTTGCGTTGTGAAACGCTGAACGGGATTTTTTATGCCGGATGCCTGTGTCGTCTTTCAAGCAAAGAGGAAGGGTGCGGCGTGTGGGGCGTTGCTTTGGTAGTGAAACCGTGTCGGTTTGGAAAAAAGTTTCGCGCAGGCATGGGGATATGCCTGCGCGATGCTGTCATCCTTGGCCATGTGTGTGGTAGGCCGCATTTTCTGTATCTGGTTGCTTCCAGCCCAGAATTAAATGACCAATGGTCATATATTGTTGATTCCTGAACATTGCAATATGATTTTTCAATATTTCGAGATAGCCTATTTTGCATGCATTCGGGGTTATGGATGTGATGTATATGTCACATATTTATGGAAAACGGATATTTGCTACCTTATTATAATTGACCAATAGTCATTTAAATCGTTTTATCTTTCGAAGAATTCGGACGTGAACGGTTTTGTCACATGCCGGTTCAGACATAAATCGAAGAGGGTAAGATGAAAAAGATTCTGATTGCTACGAGCGCGCTCGTGGCTGTTGCTTTCGCAGGCCACGCACAGGCCTCGGAAAAAATCAAACTGTCGGTTGGCGGTTACATGAACCAGTGGGCTGGTTTTGCCGATCAGGAAGTTGGCGACCGCAATAATGCCTTCCAATCTGATACCGAAATCCACTTCAAGGGTTCAACCACCCTTGATAACGGGATTGAGGTTGGTGCGGTTGTCGAGCTTGAGGGGGAAACCTCTGGTGACCAGATCGACGAGCAATACCTGTTCGTTAACGGCGGCTTCGGTCGTGTCGAAATGGGCAAAAACGATAGTGCTGCCGATTCGATGCAACTCGTTGCTCCTGCGGTCGGTCCGGTTGGCATCAACGATGGGGATCTGGATATCTGGGTCGACTCCTACCTGATCGATACCACAATTCCGACCGGTGACCAGAACCGCGTGACCTATTACACGCCAAGCTTTGGTGGTTTCCGTGCCGGTGTGTCTTTTGCTGATGACAGCAATCGCAACGGTGCAAACGGCTATAACAACCAGGATGGTTCGGGCGACAATATTGTCTCCGGCGGATTGGAATACGAAGCTGATCTGAACGGTATTTCCCTTGGTGTTTCCGCTATTGGCGAAAACTGGGGTGAAGGTAACCTTGTTGGTGGCGGCCTGAACGTTGGCTTTGGTAACTTCACCGTTGGTGGTTCCTATTCTCACACCGATGACGATTACGGCTTTAGCGAAGGCGACAGCGACCCGGATGACACCGATCAGTTCGATATCGGTGTTTCCTATGAAATGGATGCAGCAGCCGTATCCCTGACCTATGGCTATGCAGAATATGGCAATGGCAGTCGTGGTGATGGCACCGGCGAAATCAGTACAGCTGATCTCGGTCTGGCCTACACCCTTGGTGCTGGTGTTGAATGGAAATCGTCGATCTTCTGGTTCGACGATGAAGTCGACGGTGCGGAAGACAATGACGGTTATGGCGTTGTAACCGGTCTGGCGCTGACTTTCTAATTCCTTGGAATTAGCATGATTTGAAAGGGGCGGTTTTTCGCCCCTTTCTTTTTGTCCATGATCTGTGGATTTCGGTTCAGATACCAATATCCTGCCGCAGAAAAGCTAAAAATCGATCTTTCTGCGCAACAAGGTCGGCGACACAGGGGACCGGGTTTTCGGTCACAAGCTGTTCGGCCAGTGCCCTGTCTGAATTGGCGGGCAAAGTGCCAAGTTCTGACATCGGAAGGCGGAGGCTACCCATGCAACCGATTGTACCCGATATGGTCGCACGCAGCTTGGCAAGCCCACAGGGGGCTTCGCAAAAATCACCTTTGTAGCTGCTTTGCCAAGGGCAAAGATTGTGGTGGCGGCCCTGTAACACAGCGGCAGAGGCTGAGCTATATATACCTATGCCGGGCGTTTGAAACAGTTTGCTGATATGGGCTGGGCCGCTATCGGCCAGCACGACATAATCCTGTTCGCTGATGAAGGACACAAGATTCCCGATGGTTCTAAAGCCATCGACAATCCGGATATTCGGCTGGTCAAACGGTCCTATCGTATCCTTGTACTTCTTCATCACACCCTGATAGGCGTTAAGGATCAGGGTGATGTCAAATCCGGCTTTTGCAAGAAATTCTGCGATTTCGCGTACCAGTGCAGGCGGCAGGGTGCGAAGCGGCGAAGATGCCATTGGCAGAATGCCGATCCTGGCGCCCGGTGCCAGCTTCGGCGAACGCTTCGATGCAAGCGGGATTGGGGAAATGTCGAAAGCCTCGCAAAGTGCCTCTTCCGGGTTGACTGGCATCGTGGCGATATCTTTCCAGCCTTCCATTTCGCTGAAATCTATCAGGAAATCAAACGTCTTCAGGCGCTTGGCCGAGATAAAAAGCTGAAAAATGGTGATGTCGGGGATAGTTGCAAATATGTCCGATGCGCTACCGCTATTGAGTGCGGCAATTTTTGCGGTGGGATATTTTGCCGTAAAGGCACGTAAAAACAGGGCCATGCCGACGCAATCGCCAATCGCATCATCGGGGATCAGGAACAGAACCCGTTTGCGATCAAAATCGATATCGGCCCAAGCATCGCGCGCCAACACATCAGGATGAACAGTCTCCGAAATGATCTTTACCGACGGGGCATTGGCCAGAACTTGTTGCCGCAAAAGCGATGTTGTACGCGTCAGATATGCAGGGCTGTTGTCGGATGCTTGTGTGAGCTCCGCACTGACATTGGGCAGACCGAACCGGAACGGCTGTTTTGACGCGAACCGGGTAAATTTTTTCCGGGCGGGATGGTGATGTGCAGGCATTGTCGGGCGATCTCCGCTCACCTTTTACTCGGTGTTATGTGGCAGAGAACCCGATCCCGGCCAAAGATGCAACGCCAGATCCCCTTAACATCGCAACATTGTCAGGTTTTATGCCGCCAAGGGCAATGGTGATGAGGCCAAGACTGCGGCAAAGGGCGGTTCTTTGCAGAAAGGCCGAAAACGCCATGCCCGGTTGATCAGGATGGCTTTGGGTGGCAAAAATCGGCGAGATCAGAACACCATCGGGACGTTGATCGGGGGCAAGAAGCGCCAGCTTGCGCAAGGTTTGCATGCTGTGGCAGGAGGATGTCACAAGCATGTCGTGTGGTATTTGCCGATAGATATGCGGTGTTTTCCCGATGCGATATTCCGGCAAATGGATACCATCGGCATCAAGAAGATCACCG
>CBIHMD010000272.1:0-4652 GCA_966210655.1 uncultured Thalassospira sp. | reverse complement strand
CCGTTTTGTTTGAGGCTTTTTATGTTGCGAGACCTAATTATTTTATAAATTACTATATTCGTCTTTTATCATTAGGTGGTGGCAATGAGCAGGTGGGAACATCCGGGCCTATTATTACTTCTCGGAAGCGTTTGTGGGGGGATTGTTACTGCTATTTATTTGACGGATTTTTTTGGCTTTCATCTCCCAGCCGCATTACTGCCGGGGAGCATTGATAGTGGTTGGGGGAGTTTGATTGGTGCATGCGTCGGCGGGATGTTCGCTTTTGGCGTCTTTTGGGTGCAAAGAAGGTGTGATCAGAAAGATGCGCGAAGAAAGCAGGTAAAGAACGTTTTGTGGTGCTTAGGCACGTTGAATGCAAAGATTATTTTGATGCTTGATGCCTATAGCCGAAGGCAATTTGCCGAAGCTCTGAGGCCGTGGGACGAAAGTGAGAAATACGAATACACGACTTATGATGAATATGAGTTGCGATTGGCTCGCAAGGCGCTTTTTATCTTGAGTGAAGCAGTGTCTGAGGATTGCCGCGAGGCATCTAGGTCATTGTCAATGCTGGAGGCTGTCTGGAGGGATAGCGATGTGGCAACTCAACTATTTTGGCTCCGAGAAACAATGCAAAAGATAGCTAAGTCTTACGAGCGAATTTACCAGCGCACGAGGGAAGAGGGCCCGGAAACATTATCGAAAGACGAATTTGCTTCTATGACATCGAATAGTGCCAAGTTCGCGTTGAGGCAGCGTGATCAATTGATAAAGTTACAAAAGGCTGTTGATGAAGTGAAATCCGACATAGAAGATTTTTACTAGCAGCTCTGCCAAGTTGCTGTTGTTCTTTGTTTTGGCAGGCACATGCCTAATTTGGGCAACAAAAACTTAGCCCCAGTGGTACATCAAACGTGTACCACACAACGTGTACTACCCCGCACTATGGCAGGGTACAACTCGTTGATTGCGCGGATAAAAGAAAACCGCTTTGAGGGAAAACCTCAAAGCGGTTTGTCTTGGCTGGGGCGGTAGGATTCGAACCTACGGTACACGATACCAAAAACCGATGCCTTACCACTTGGCCACGCCCCATCAGCGTGTGTGGCGCGGAAAATAGCGTTCCCCGCGCCGGAGTGCAACCCTCTATTTGAACCTTTTTTTGCCGGGGATTTAGGCCGGGAAGGATGCGCCGATTTGTGCGCGTGCGCGATCCTGCATTGTTTGAATGCCGGTGGCCTGTACCCACCAGTCGGGCTGGCTTTCGGCAATCGCGTGGGCGGCACGTTCCGCCTGATTTTCGGTGTCGTAAATCGCAAGGCAGGTCGCCCCGCTGCCCGACATGCGGGCCAGCAGGCAGCCGTCTTCGCGGGCCAGCGCATTCAGTACGTCACAGATTTCGGGCAAAATGCCCGATGCCGGAAGGGTCAGGTCGTTGCGGCAGTCCTGAAGGGCGGCGGCAAGGGCGGCGGCACTTTGAAACTTTGCCGTGCGATCCCACAGGTTTTCATCAGTAAAACCGGCATCGCGCGCAGCAAAGATTTCAGGGGTTGAAACCGCCTTGCCCGGATTGACCAGCACCAGTGACAGGCTGGGCAATTCCGGCAGGTCAATCAGCTTTTCCCCGATGCCCTGCATCAAAACGGTTTTAGCGCGCAGACAAACCGGCACATCGGCACCGAGTTTAAGCGCGAGTTTTTCAAGTTCCGGGGTCGGGATATCAAGCTGCCAGACCCGGCAGAGCACGCGAAGGGTCGCGGCCGCATCGGCCGATCCGCCGCCGATGCCAGACGCCACGGGCAGGTTTTTTTCAAGGGTGAGGTCGGCACCCTGCGTCACATTCACCTCCGCCCGGAGCAGGCGGGCGGCACGCAGGATCAGGTTGTCTTCGATATTGCCATGGCCAAGGTCACCCGCCATCGGGCCGGTGATTGCAAGGGTGAGTTCGGTGTCATCACGCGCGGTTGCGGTGATCACATCGCCGCAATCGGCAAAGCAGACGAGGCTATCGAGCAGGTGATAGCCGTCATCGCGCCTGCCGGTGACATGCAGGAACAGGTTGAGCTTGGCCGGGGCCGGTTCGGTATGGGTCGAAGACATGATGCGGATGCCCTTTATCCCCGATCAATCAGTTTGCGGCAACGTCACCGGCATGGGGTGTTTTGCCGTCAAGCTTGGCCTGGACATCGGCGCGCAGTTCGTCGGTCGGGTTGAACGAAAGCGCACGGTGCCACTGGAAGCGGGCCTCGTGGAAGCGGCCGATCTGCCAGTAGGCATCGCCCAGATGATCATTGATGGTCGGATCATCGGGTTTGAGTTCAACCGCCTTTTCGAGCTGTTCGACCGCATCATCATAACGGCCGAGCTTGTAATAGACCCAGCCAAGGCTATCGATAATGTAACCGTCATCAGGTTGCAGTTCGACGGCACGTTTGAGCATGTCTTCGGCCTGATCGAAGTTTTTGCCCATATCGACCCAGCTATAGCCAAGATAGTTCATGACATAGGGCTGATCGGGTTCAAGTTCGAGCGCCTTGAGGAAGTCGGCCTCGGCCTTTGGCCAGTTTCCGGCGCGTTCATAGGCAATGCCGCGACGATAGAGCAGACGCCAGCCGACAGCATCCGTGCCGCCCAGACGTTCAATCGCCCGGTCATAGGCATTGGCCGCCCCGGCAAAATCATTATTGGCGCGCAGGATATCGCCAAGCTGGATCAGGGCATCGGGACGGTCGCTGCGTTCATTGACCATGGTTTCGAGCAGGGCAATCGCATCGTCGGTCTTGCCAAGCTGTTCATAGCTTGATGCGGCGCGCAGGCGCGCGTTCCAGCTATGCGGGGAGTCTTTGGGGATCGATTCATACACAATGACGGCGGCGTCAAAGCGTTCCTGGATTTCCATGATCTCGCCGACCAGAAGGCGGGTAATGTCATCACCGGGACGCAGTGACAGCGAATAGCGCGCCATGAGCAGGGCCGGATCAACCGCGTTTTCCTGGCTAAGCAGGGTCGCGATATCAAGATAGGCCTCGGCCAGACCCGATGCCGGGGTCAGGATGACGCTGGTGGGGGGCTCCCCCTTTGCCAGACGGTCAAGGTGATAGGGCATCGCAAGGGACTGCGGATGGCGGTCCATATAGCTTTCATACAAAAGGGATGCCTTTTGCGTCTGGCCTTTGCGTTCATAGACCGACCCCAATGCTTCGGCCGCACGCAGCGGCGCATCGGCCGGATCGCCATAGGCGCTGGCAAGGGCGACTTCGGCGGCGTTCAGGTCATCGAAATAGGCGAGGATCAGACCGCGATGATATTCCGACAGCGGATTGAGCGAGCCGTTGCCCTGCAATTCGTCAAGGGCGGCCATGGCGTTTTGCGGCTGATCAAGGCCGGTATAGATCCATGCCTTGGCCAGCGGCACGATCAGGGCTGTGATCCCGCGTTGCGGCAGGGTCGATACGGCATCAAGGGCGGCCTGATAATCCTGATCGCGGATTTCGGCATCCATCACCGTCATGACGGCAAACAGGTCTTCGGGATTTTCATCGACGAGCACGCGGGCAACCGGTTCGGCATCGGCAATGCGGCCTTCGGCGATCAGGGCCAGAAAGGCGCGGCGGCGCAAATCATCATTTTCCGGGTCGATTTCATGGGCGCGCAACAGATAGCGCGCGGCATAATCCGTGCGGTTTTCGATCTGGGCGGCCTTGCCGGCAAGGAAATTGCCCGAGAAGCTGTTGCTTTGCGGATATTCGAACTCGGCACGATCAGCGGGCTGCGACGTGGTGCCGCAGGCCGAAAGGGCAAGAGCCGTCATCGGAATGACGATGTTTAACAGATGGCGTTTCAAAAACTTGTCCTGCGTCTGCAATTCCCAACCGGCCGCATTTTTTTGCCTTCAATGCGGGCCACTAACTTTTGTTGAGCTAACCCTAACTAGTCGGCAAATATAAGGCAAAACATTTGCCGTTCACCCTGATATCTACCGGGCGCAGCATACGTGATTGTCCGGCAACTTCCCACAGGTGGTTGCATTGCGGTCGTAAACGTTGTCGTGATGTGATGCGCCTAGCAGTAAAGCGGGCGTTTGGCCGGAACATCAAGCTGGGGCAAGATGATGTCGCGGGCCTGTTTGCCAAACTGCGATTTCTGGCCGATCGGGGCGACATATTCCATGATCGACACATTGCCCGTCCGTGCCAAGCGCACGGGCCAGAACCCATCCGGTCAGAAAATCACACTGACAGGCCTTCTTCGACCAGTGATATCCAGTAACTCACACCATAGGGGATGGCATCGTCATTGAAATCATAGGCGGCATTATGCAAAAGGCAGTTGCCATCGGTCGGGCCGTTGCCAAGCCAGACGTAGCTTCCGGGTTTTACATTGAGCATAAATGCGAAATCCTCGCTGGCCATGGAGGGTTCGGGGTTCTGGTCGATCTGATCAGCGCCGACGACGCGTGAGGCGGCGGCAAAGGCAATGCCGGTTTCGGCTTCGCTGTTAATCGTGGCAGGGTAGCGGCGCTGATACATCACGCGCGCGGTGCAATCAAAGGCGCGCGCGGTGGCATCGGCAACGGTTTTAAGCCGTTCTTCGACCAGATCCTGAATGTCGGGCGCAAAGGTGCGGACCGTACCGCGGATGGTGGCGGTATCGGGGATCACGTTCCATGT
>CBIHMD010000271.1:0-4662 GCA_966210655.1 uncultured Thalassospira sp. | reverse complement strand
GGTCAGCATGGATTTTTCGGCAACCCCGCCAACATGCATGTTCGACCGTGCCTCGCCCTCGGCCGGAACACGATTGATCGCACCGACCGGCTTACCATCGACCAGAATGATGCGTTTGTCCCCTTTGCGTACATCGGGCAAATAGGCCTGGACCATCAGAGGTTCGCGCGACTGGGCAGCAAACAGCTCCAACAGCGAATTAAGGTTCTCATCCCCGGGTTTCAGATGGAAAACACCGGCCCCGCCATTGCCAAACAGCGGCTTGACGATGATGTCCTTAAATTCCTCGCGGAAATCGCGAATACGCGCAGCCGACCGGGTAATCAGGGTCGGCGGCATCAGATCGGGAAACTCGGTGACAAAAATCTTTTCCGGTGCATTTCGGACATGACCCGGGTGGTTGACCACGAAAGTTTCCGGATGGATCGCCTCCAGCAGATGGGTCGCCGTGATGTAATTCATGTCAAACGGCGGATCCTGGCGCATCAGGATCACATCGGTTTCCTTCGCAAGGTCGATGATCTTTGCATCACCCAGATCGTAATGATTGCCTTTTTCGTAGCGAAGCGTCATCGGGCGGACTTCGGCCTTGATCCGGCCGCGGTCATAAAACATGTCATCGGGATGATAGTGCAAAAGATCATAACCGCGTGACTGGGCTTCAAGCCCCATGACAAAGGTTGAATCCCCCTTGATATCGATCGATGCGATCGGATCCATCTGAATGGCGACGATGCGACTCATAAAACGCTTTCTCCTGTTGCCGGAAAGCCGGTCACTGCTGCAAATGCGGCCAAACCCGGCCAATTGTGATCATTTGCAGGCGTGACTTGACCTGGCTGGCCATCCCGGCCAAATGATGCGATATGTTGTACATATTGTGGTTGGTTACAATTTGGCTGAATTTTTATCATTCGCCATTCCGGTTTCGCAATCGCGATCACAGAATTTCTTAAACGGGTAAACAGGCTGTCACATGGCTTTCTTCAGCAAATTCGGAAAATTCCGCATCAAACAGATGGGCGCGCGCTTCCGCACCATGACGGCGGCATCCGTCTTTGCGACTGCCTTTGCGATTGCCGCACCGGTTTCAATCAGCCTGACCCCGGCAAGCGCACTTGCACAATCGGGCGCGATTGATCAGGCAACCATCGACAAGATCGAAAATTATCTCGACGACATCACCACGCTGAAAGCCGATTTCGTCCAGATTTCGTCGGATGGCGGTGCTGCCGAGGGCAAGCTTTATATGGAACGCCCGGGCAAGATGCGGTTTGAATATAATCCTCCTGCCCAAATTCTGCTGGTCTCAACCGGGTCCGATTTCATCTATTATGACAAGGAAATCAACGCTCCGACCTATTTCGATATCGACGAAACCCCGGCCGGGATCATTCTGGCAAAGGATGTTTCGCTGACGCGCGAGGTCAAGGTTGTCGATTTCAAACGCACCGCTGAAACCATGCGGGTTGAAATGGTCCGCAAATCCGATCCGGGTGCCGGCAGTGTTACGCTTGTATTCCAGGAAAACCCGATGCAGTTACGCCAGTGGATTGTCACCGACCCCGCTGGGATCGAGACGACAGTGACCCTGTTCAATAACGAAGAAGGCATCACGCTCGACCCGGAATTGTTCAAGTTTGAACGTATCTGGCCCAACCAGCGCGGCTGATTTCAAGATTTCTCATCGACTTCACAAAATTGTTAAAACCGCCTGACAGGGCGGTTAAGCATTCTGATTCAAACCGTTGCAAATATTGTTGTTTCGCAACGATCAATCGGGATGTCATTTTTCACCGGTATGCATGAAATTTATGGCCGATATGCGCCCCTGATCTATGGCAGAGGGGTCGCAGGCTTCCTATATAAAAAGCTGTCACAAGGTTCCCGAATTTTGATGTGGGAGCCAAGTGTGAGGAACAGGTCTCCCCTACCTTTCCTCACGCTCCAGATCATCGGAGCGCTGGCGTCCGGTTCTCCCCCCTGGCCGGACGCCTTTTTTCTGCCCGATGCTTAAGATATCCGACGCTTCGGGCTAAAAATCTTCCCAATTTCCTGATCGATTTCACTGCCTGTTAATTTTGATTGCCTAGTAATGTCTGGCATGATTCCCTTTGAACCTGATCATGACCATGCCAGCAGGATGAAAACCGCCAATGATCAATGATTTTCTGAAATCTGTTTCCCAGTTTTCCGACCCGCGTTTTCGCAAGGTCGTGTTGATCGGCGTTGCCGGCGCGTTGGCAACAATTGTCGGGCTTTGGATGCTAATCGGCTTTGGCTTAAACACATTTGAAGTGTTCTCGGATGGCGGCTGGATGGAAACCTTGGCTGACTGGGGTATAGGGATTGTTTTAGCGCTTCTTGTGCTACTGCTGTTCCCGGCAACTACGGTTCTGATTTCGAGCCTGCTGCTTGATCAGATCGCCAATGCGGTCGAAGACAAATATTATCCGACTCTGCCGGAAACACGCCCGCAACCGATTTCCGAAGCCCTGATCAGCGGTCTTAAATTCGCACTAACGGCGTTGGCCCTTAACATCCTGATCCTGCCGCTTCTTTTGGCCGGTCCGGTATACGTTATCGCGTTTTATGCGATGAACGGTTACCTGCTGTCGCGTGAATATTTTGAACTGGTCGCTGCACGTCGTTATGATGTGCGCACGGTGAATGTCATTCGCAAAAGCCGCCAGACGAAACTGTGGTTTGCCGGGATCGGCCTGACATTCCTGATGACTGTGCCGCTGGTCAACCTTGTAGCGCCGATCATTGCGACAGCCTTTATGGTGCATTACTCCGTCCGTCTGGGCGCGTTCGAGAACCGGACCAACGCCTGACGCCATTCCGGTGGGCATCGGATAAAATGGCGGAAACCTGAAACGAAACTGCAAGACAAGGATTTGGTCATCCCCATGTTCGGAAAGAAAAAAGCCAACAAAACAGTCGACAGCAGCCCGGCTTCGTCAGATACATCTTCTTCCAGATTGAATTCCGGCGGTCTTTCCGACAGCGCAGCTTCCTCGCCGATCAAACCGGCTTCGGACGAAAGTGCAAGTGCCAGCAACGATACCGCCACAAAAACAGAAAAACGTAGTGAGCCGCAGCTGTTTTCCCAGCCGCGCACAAAGGAAGAACCGAAAATGTCCAGCAAACCGCATTCCACCAGCTTCCGCCCGGAAATCCCGAAGCGCCCGCTTGAAATTCCGACCCGCGGCAGTGCTGGCCGTCCGAGTGCCACGCCAAGCCACACCGAGGGCAAAAAACTGACGGTTGGCCGCGATATCCGTCTGGCTGGTGAAATCGGTTCCTGCGACGTTCTGGTTGTCGAGGGCCACGTTGAAGCCCAGATCAAGGAATGCACCCGTCTTGAAGTTTCCCAGGGTGGTACCTTCGTCGGTACCGCACAGGTCGACGAAGCCGAAATCAGCGGCACCTTCGAAGGCGATCTGACGGCGCGCCGTGTCATTGTCATCGGCTCGGCCGATATCAATGGCAAGATCACCTATGGTGCGCTTCAGATTGAAAATGGTGCCCGTATCAAGGGCTCGCTGGAATATGTTGAAGGCAGCGATGACGGTACCAGTCGTACCGGCCACTCGGCTGCAATCACCATTCCGCGCAAAAGCGACGATATCTGATCCGTGACCGGCACAAACCGCTCACTTACCCAAACAACCCTGATACAGCCCCGGCGCGGTAAACACCCCGCCGGGCTTCTTTGCGCGATGATACTGATCGCAACGTCGCTGGTGGCATGCGGTGGCAATGCTGTCCCGCCCGGCAGCACAAATCAGAACTATGGCAACAAGGCCACATCGACCAGTTCGCCACGCGTGACCCAGGATATTCCGAAAAAATCCGGGTCTGCTGCGGCCAACACCGTGACGACAAAACCTGCCAAGCCCGCGACCGCAAAATCGACAGGACCCCGCATGACGGCGGCAATCCCGCCGGTGCCTTTCAAACCGATCAGGGCCGAAACCCTGATGGGCCTCTCCGAAGCTGCAGTCGAAAAAAAAATCGGCGCGCCGGAAATGACCCGTGGCGAAGGTCCGGCACGGGTCTGGCACTATCGTTCCGATGAATGCTCGTTTGATGCCTTTTTCTTCCCGGAGGCAGAAGGTGATACACCCAAAATGACCCATATGCTGGCCCGGATGCGCAAAAATGCCAATAAAATCTCGGTTCAGGATTGCCTCGATCAGGTGATCAAGGCCCGATCTGCCAAGGGTTAGACGACCGAAATCCATTTGCATCAGTACCGATCGCTGATGATTTTTCAAATTTCGGTATCTAACGGATTTCCTTGGTCGAATATTTACCTTTTCCCGGCACCATCGGGGAAAGTTCCTCATAAAACCGCCACATCGGGCGGGTTTAAATCTTCGTTCCGAAACTTCAGACACGATACGCGAGCCCATGAAAAAACACGCCCATCGTCTTGTCAGAAATTCGCTGGCAGGTGCAACTGCCGCCCTCATCGCTTTGATATCTCAGGCTGCGATTGCGCAAAATGCACCGCAACTGATTGATGTATATGGAAAATGGGAAGCCTATAGCTATTCCGAAAAAGGCAAAAAAGTCTGCTATATCGGAAGTCAGCCGACCTCAGCCAAAGGCGACTATACCCAGCGCGGCAAAATCTATGTCATGGTTACACAC
>CBIHMD010000270.1:0-4675 GCA_966210655.1 uncultured Thalassospira sp. | reverse complement strand
GTTGCACGGCTTCAAGGAAGTCAAAATGAACAGTCGGCGTCGCGATGCCCTGCTGGGCGGGCTTACGGATCGATCCATCCGCGCACGTGACACCAAATCCGTGGTCAAGGCCCAGTGGTCGCGCGAATTCGCCCTGATCCAGTTGGCCTTCTACGGCATGATGGCGGCCATGGTGTTCATCGTTCCGATCTTCACATCGGACTATCACGACGTTGCCGTCCAAACCACGACTGCGGCCCTGTTCATGATCGGCCCGATTGGGGCGGTGGTTGCTGCCGTGCCCAGCTTTACTGATTCCGATGTGGCACTACGCAAGATCAAGGATATCGATGATCAGCTCGAAGACGCCCTTGACGCCCAACACGCGCAGGAAGCCACCAACGGCACATCTTCGCCCGAAACCCTTGAAAAATTGCAAGGTGCCCTTGGCAATATCGCGGAAATCCGCCTGTGCGACGTTCGCTTTGCCTATCCCGGCACGAATGACAGCCCGGGTTTTGCGATCGGCCCGATCAATGCCACGTTTAAAAAGGGCAGGATCACCTTTATCACCGGCGGCAATGGGGCGGGAAAATCGACGATCATCGCGGTCCTGACCGGCCTTCGCCCGGCGGCAAGCGGTTCGATCATGGTCAATGATTGTCCGGTGCCGACCGACGCCCTGCAGCTTTATCGCGATCATTTCGCGACCGTGCTCTCGGACTATCACCTGTTTCGCGAACTCTACGGCATTGATAATATCGATCCGAAGCAGGTTGAAACGCTGCTTGAACAGATGGAAATCGACGACAAGGTCGAACTCGATGACAACGCCTTTTCAACAACGTCGCTGTCACAGGGGCAACGCAAACGCCTTGCCCTGATCGCGGCCCTGCTCGAAGAAAAGCCGGTTCTTGTCCTTGATGAATGGGCCGCCGATCAGGACCCGCATTTCCGCTCGGTCTTCTATGAAAAAATCCTGCCCTCCTTACGCAAACAGGGCAAGATCATCATCTGTGTCACCCATGATGATCGCTGGTTTGACAAGGCCGATACGATCTATCACGTCCGCGACGGCGAATTTGTCGACGGCCGTCAAACCACCCAAGCCTGATCCATCACGCAATCAGCGCATCCTTGACCACGCGCACGATGTCATCCCCGGCATCACGCAGGAAAAAATGCCCGCCGGGCAAAACATGCTTGGCAAAATCGCCCGTGGTTGCCGCCGCCCAGTCATCCAGTTCATCCGGCACCGGGTTCGGATCATCCGCCCCGCCAAAGGCGGTAATCGTGCAGGACAGCTTTGGCAGTCAGGTCGAAACCGCGGTTTCTGACAATCTGAAATCCGCCCTAAGGCTGGGCTCAAACAGGGCGCGATATTCCGCGTTTTCCAGAATTTCGGCAGGCGTCCCGCCATAATTGGCAATCCCGCGCCAGAAATCATCCGATGACAGATGATGCAACGGTGCCCGATGCCCCGCCACATTCGGCCCCCGCCGTGCCGCAACAAACAGATGCATTGGCGTTGCCATCCCCGCCTGGTGCAGATGACACGCCAGATGGTGGGAAATCAGCGCCCCCATCGAATAACCGAAAAACGCAAATGGCCGATCAAGAAATGGTTTTAGCCCCTCGGCCACCGACGCAACCATATCCGAAAGATCATCAATCACCGCATCGCCAAACCGCTGCTCACGCCCCGGCAAATTGACCGGCACCACATCGATATCATCGGGAAATTGTGTCGGCCATGGCCGATAGGCCAACGTCCCGCCCCCGGCAAACGGAAAGCAGAACAGCCGCAACCGGGCACCCGTCGTGATGTTCTGACCGACCCAGACATTTTGCGTCATATTTCTTCCCGTCCCCGATAACCGACCTGCTTAACCTGTCGCAATAATATCGCGCAAATTCAATCCGCTAAAACGAGCCATTCCTTAAACCCGCGCCAACGCCCCTGAAAATCCATCCATGGTGTCAATCGCGATCAGGGTGGCGTGTGCCTGTGCCACCGGGTCGGTTTCACCTGTTGCCTTGAAGGCCGCCTCGTAATCGCACCAGCCCTGATAAAAATCCCGGCCATCCGCATCACCGTCAAACAGCCAGCGCGACAGGGCGTCGATATCACGCTTCGGATCGCGATATTCGATATCAATGCCGATCATCACATCCGGATAT
Source organism: uncultured Thalassospira sp. (assembly GCA_966210655.1). Lineage (GTDB taxonomy): Bacteria > Pseudomonadota > Alphaproteobacteria > Rhodospirillales > Thalassospiraceae > Thalassospira. Next base: position 2,515 of record CBIHMD010000270.1, on the reverse strand, counting down.
TTGGCAATTGCCACCGCCACAAGATCGCGGCTGTGGCTGATACTTGCACAATGGATCACACCATCGATGATCAAACCGGGCCGCCCGGAACTTTGCCGCACGGTTTCATATGCGGCCTCCCCGGTGATATCCGGCCACATATAATGGCCAAGATCACCCATCATCCGCCATCCGCGCGTCGAACTTTGCCGCCGCCGTTCCGCCCGGTCGCCCTGCAAATCATCCATCCGCCGCCAGCACCACAAAACGGTGCCGTCAAAGGCGGTCTGAACATCGGAAATCGCGGAATTTTTCATAAACCCGGCAAGTTTTGGTTGTGCGGTTGGCGGTAAGTTCATTAAACCTGATATATCTTGCCCGGTTCGGGCAGATGATCCTTGTCGATTACTGAAATAATATCAACAAAAGGCAGGTTGGATATGCGCAGTTTGAAATTTGCAGTCGTCGGTTTGCTGGCACTTGTCGTTGCCGCATGCCGCACCGCCCCGGTTCAGAATTACACCAGTCAGCCCTTCCCGGCCGATGCCGCGAAACTCAGCATGACCGAGATCGAGGAAAGCATCATCAAGGCCGCCGGTGAACGGGACTGGATTGTTCAACGTAAATCAGATGGTGAACTGATCGCGACCTATTCGCCGCGTGACCATCTGGCCAAGGTCGAAATCGATTTCGACCAGACCGAATTTTCGATTGCCTATGTTGACAGCACCAACCTGAATTATGATGGCACGTCGATCCATTATAATTACAATCGCTGGGTCAACAATCTGCGACAGGATATCCTGCGCGAGGTATCGGCAAAGGCCGCCCTTGCCCAATAAGGTTTGATATGACGCTGCTGCACGCCCGGATTTCACATTGGGCCTTCTGGGAAGACCGCGATGAACACGCGGTGCTTAAATCCGGAACGCCCGATCACGTTGAAATCCCGATTGACGACATGACCGGCACCAATCTGGCGCGCAGCCTCAAACCCGCCTGGCGGCGGCGGCTTGACCTGTATGGTCGCGCCGCCGCCGAGGTTCTTGGCCATACCATCGCGGATGGTGACAACCCGAATATCGTTTTTGCCTCCCGCCACGGCAATATTGATCGCACACTGAAACTGCTTCATCAGGTCGCGACCAACGAAACCCTGTCACCTGCCGATTTCAGCATGTCGGTCCATAACGCGCTTGTTGGTATTGCCTCGATCAACTGGTCGATCACCCAAAGTCACACCGCGATTTCGGCCGGGAATGACAGCCTGATCGCGGCACTCACCGAAACATTATGCCAGCTCACCAGCGAGGATGGCCCGGTCATCCTGTGCTATGTCGATCTGCCACTGCCCGATATTTACGATGGCGAAGAGCCGGATGACATTTCCGGCACCGCCCTTGCCATCCGCTTTGATCAGCCCGGTGCCACATCGGACGATATGTTCGGGTTCGCCCCAACCCTCGATCATGATCCCGCCGTCCAGCCTCACCGGCAGGCACGTGCGATTGCCGCCTGTCTGGGCGCATCGTCCAAAACAAAGCTGAACCTTTCCGGAAAGACCGGCGGCTGGATGATGCAATCGAATGGCTGAAAGACAAGGCACGCCGACAAGGCAGACAAAAGGCTTTAACTGGTACTGGCGGTTACTCGCGACCGGCTTTGCCTTTTCATCCTTTGGTCTGGGCGGGCTGTTAATGGCCATCACCATCTTCCCGGCCATGATGATCATCCTGCGCGACCGGGCCAAACGCCGCCGCTATGCCCAATTTGTCATCTGCCGCGGCTTTCGCCTTTTCACCTGGATGCTTGATGTCACCGACGTGGCCGTCGCCCAAACCGAAAATATCGAACGCCTGCGATCCGCACGCGGTGCCGTGATCATTGCCAATCATCCGACTCTGCTTGATGTCGTCATGATCCTCGCCCAGATGGACCGCTGCCAGTGTGTCGTCAAACACGAACTGTTTCGCAATCCGTTCATGGCCGGCGTGGTGCGTGCAGCCGGTTTCATTCGCAACAATGACGACCCGGAAAATCTGATTTCACAGGCACGCGATCATCTGGCAACCGGTGCCTGCATCCTGATTTTCCCCGAAGGTACGCGCACGCCCAGCCGTGGCAGACTGGGCCCCCTGCAACGCGGGGTAGCAAATATTGCGATAGAAACACAAGTCGACTTGATTCCTGTGGTTGTGCACTGTAATCACGATACGCTGAAAAAGGGGGTACCGTGGTATCGCATTCCGCCGTCGAAAATCCGTTTTCGCCTCGTGGTCGATGCACCGCTATCATTTGGGGACATTGCTGATCCAACGTTAAGCCGCGCTAAACAGGCGCGTTTGCTAACCCGGATCATCAAGGATTATTATCTGGACAGACTGACGCATGACTTCGCTGGAAACAGAACTTAAAGCCTTTATTATCGAGACGCTTAATCTCGAAGACATAAGTGTCGAGGATATCGACAGCGAAGAAGCCCTGTTTGTCGACGGGCTCGGACTCACCGGTGAGGGCGGACTCCTGGATGCGGAGG
>CBIHMD010000269.1:0-4682 GCA_966210655.1 uncultured Thalassospira sp. | reverse complement strand
TTACCGGGGTATTCGACCCAAGGCGCACGACTTCGCGCTGTTCAATGACACGCAGAAGCTTCGCCTGCAACGCCAGCGGCATGCTTGAAATTTCATCAAGAAACAGGGTGCCGTTATCGGCATGTTCGATCCAGCCGATCCGGCGGCTGGCAGCACCGGTGAAGGCCCCCTTTTCATGGCCGAAAAGCTCGCTTTCGGCGGTGCTTTCGGGAATTGCCGCGCAATTAACGGCAACAAACCGTCGATCACTGCGCGTGCTGAGGTCATGGATAGCGCGCGCCACCAGTTCCTTGCCAGTGCCGGTTTCGCCGGAAACAAGAACCGGGACTTCGGTCGGGGCGATATTGGCGATTTCGGCCTTGAGTGCACGCATTGACGGGCTGTTGCCGATCAGACGACTGTCAAGCGTGCCCTGCTGGGCGATTTGTGAACGGAGCGTGCGGTTTTCGATGACAAGTTTGCGTTTTTCAATCGCGCGCTCGAGGCTTTCGAGAATGTCGGTCGGTTCAAACGGCTTCTCGACGAAATCGTAAGCCCCGCTTTTCATCGCCTCGACGGCCATCGGGACATCGCCATGTCCTGTCATCAGGATCACCGGAATGTCGCGGTCGATTTCGAGAACCGATTTGGTAAAGGCAATGCCATCAAGCTTTGGCATTTTAACATCCGTCAGGATCACGCCAGCGAAATCGGGCGTGATATGTTCTAGGGCCGAAATCGCATCAGCATGGACGTTAATGGCATAGCCGGACAGATCAAGCCATTGGGACAGGGAAACACGCAGGGCTTCTTCGTCATCGACGATGATCACCTGAGCCGTTTGCGGTTTTGCGTTTGCGGTATCGATTGTCGATTGCGGCATTACTTCTGCGTCCCCCGCATCAATGGCAATTGTATTTCAAAGCAGGCCCCGCCACCTGCCCGGTTATAGGCGCGGATCGTTCCGCCAAAGTCACGTACAATCCCGTATGTCACCGAAAGCCCAAGCCCTACCCCTTGCCCCGGATCCTTGGTGGTGAAGAACGGATCGAACAGCAAGCCAAGGCTTTCCTCGCCAATGCCCGGACCGGTATCGGATATGCGAATGGTGGCCTGATCGCGCGTTCCCGACAGGTCGATGATGATCCGTTTTTTCGCCTTTGCATCCTTGTCATCAATCCCGGTCATGGCATCAAGCGCGTTGCGGATGATGTTGACGAAAACCTGTTCGATCCGAACCAGATCGGCATGTACAATCAGATCGCCGTCAAATGTCGACTGTTCAAGCACGCAGCCTTCGTTATGCAACTGTGATGACAGCAATTGTATCACGTTATCAAGGGCGGCCCGGATATTGACGGGTTCAAGCACGCCGGTCGATTTGCGCGAGAAGGTTTTAAGTTGCCCGGTGATGGATCCCATGCGTTCAGTCAGGGCTGAAATCTGTTCGATATTGGGGCCGAGATTTTCGGGTTTGCCGCGTTCAAGCATCAGTTTGGCGCTGGCGCAGAAGGTTCTGATCGCGGCAATCGGTTGATTGATTTCATGGGCAATCGCAGCAGACATCTGACCAAGAGCAGCCAGTTTTCCAGCCTGAACCAGTTCATCCTGTGTGCCGCGCAATTCGGCCTCAGTCTTGCGACGTTCGCCTATTTCCTGTTCAAGACGGGTGTTAAGTGCCTGAATGCGGGCGAATTCCATGGATTTGCGCTGGGACGCCAGTTTCAATTCACGTTCGCGCAAAAACAGGACAATCAGGATGATCAGACCCGATCCGATCAGGGTGATCAGCATGACACTGGTGCGCCGTTCGGCGACATAATCCATCGGTGTCAGATAAAACAGGTTCCAGTTACTGCCACTGATCGGTTTGACATCAAACAGGAAACGTTCATTGCCGATTTCAAGCAGGCCATCCTCTCCGGACGGATTTTCATCCATGTTCAGGGGTAAAAGTTCCTGCCCGGAATATTGACGATTGCGCAGAATCCGTTGGCGTTCGGGGTCGGTTAGCGGGCGAATGGTACGATATTTCCAGTCGCCGCGACTGGTCAGCATGATGACGCCGTCCGCATCGGAGACAAAAACGGTTTCACCACCGTCCTGCCAGTTCCGTTCGAGTTCATCCAGCTCAAGTTTAACCGTGACCACGCCGACAATTTTGCCGGATTTTGCAATCGGATGGGATATGAACAGGCCCGAACGTCCGGTGGTGACGCCAATCCCGTAGAAAAAGCCTTCCTGCCCGGCGAATGCCTCGGTGAAGTAAGGGCGGAAGCTGTAATTCTGGCCAACGAAGCTATCGGGTGTGCCCCAGTTGCTTGCCGCAACCGTGTTGCCGGTCCTGTCGATGACATAAAGAGCGGCCGCACCCGAGCGTTCATTGACCTTTTGCAGATAATGGTTGGCAATATCCACAGAGCCATTACCGATAACGACATCAACGGTTTCGTTATTTCGGGCCACGACATAGGGCAGATAACGATAGCGATCAACCGCGGCGCGAAGTGTGCTTTCATAAAGCGCAAGGCGGGCCTGGGATGTTTGCTGTAACTGGCTAATGGTAAGGGTTCCGGTCGAATTGACAGCAAGCCAGACGACCAGACCGGCAATGATAATTCCGGCGAGACTCAGCGACGCGCGGCTATAGGTGCTTAACCAGTAGAACAATCCTGCCTCTCGCGCGTTAGAGTTTGGTCTTTTGATTCAGACAGGGTGTTTGGCGTCCGGTCTGTTGACCAGGGCGCTGTTTTCCTGTTCGAGTGCACGATAGTTATGTGGCATTGGGATGGGGAGTCAATAAAGACGCATGGCAATACCGGTATTGAATGTCGCTTTACCATAGGGGGGAACGGCAGAAATCAGGTAGGGTCTTTGTATCGTACATGAACAAAGCCTCAAATATGCCTCAAGTGGTTATTTTTTCGCCACAATGGGATGTATTTTGTTACGCTTGTTTCAAATTTTAATCTGTCCAACTGACGAGGTTCAGGTGAGTAAGATCGCACTTGTTGATGACGACCGTAATATCCTGACATCGGTTTCGATGGCGCTTGAAGAAGAAGGCTATGAGGTCCAGACATATTCTGACGGGTCCGAAGCGCTGCATGCGTTGACCAAGGAAGAGCCCGATCTTGCCGTGCTCGATATCAAGATGCCGCGCATGGATGGTCTGGAACTGCTGACGCATCTTCGTAAAAAAACCCAGATGCCGGTCATTTTCCTGACATCCAAGGATGATGAGGTCGACGAACTGACCGGCCTGCGGCTTGGGGCAGACGATTATATCAAAAAGCCGTTCTCGCAGCGCTTGCTGATCGAACGTATCCGTACCCTGTTGCGCCGTGCCGAAATCATGCGTGCAGGCGGTGTGCGTCCGAGCGGTTCGGAAGACGTCATTCAGCGTGGCGAACTGGTTCTTGATCCGTCGCGCCACATGTGCAGCTGGAAAGGCCAGCATGTGAACCTTACGGTGACCGAGTTCCTGCTGATCCAGGCGCTGGCAAAGCATCCGGGGCACGTTAAAAACCGCGATCAATTGATTGATGCGGCATATGGCGAGCATATCTATGTCGATGACCGTACCATCGATAGCCATATCAAGCGTCTGCGCAAGAAATTCCGCGAAACCGACAAGGAATTCAAGGAAATTGAGACCCTGTATGGTGTCGGTTATCGTTACCGCGACACTGCCACGGTTGCGAGTTGAAGCCTGAACACTCTTGTCGCAGTGCCGGGCCGATTGGTCTGGCCAGAATTGCGGGTCTGAATGAGCGATTTACCTGCCTCGGTTGAACAGCATTCCGTGCCGCAACACGAACCCCGTGTTGCGCGGATAGAGGAACGCCACGGGCTTTTTTCCCCGTTAACCTGGCGCATTCTGGCCGTGAATGCGCTGGCTCTTTTTGTGCTTGTGGCGGGGATACTTTATCTTGGCCGTTACAAGCAGGAACTGATCCATTCCGAACTTGAAGCCATGGCGGTGCAGGCGGAAATGTATGCTGCGGCCCTGTCAACCTCTGCTGTTGGGCAAGGCGACGATGCTACCAACCGGGTGAAGCTTGAAGTTGCGCGCGAAATGGTGCGTCGTCTTGTCGGGATTACCGGCGCACGGGCGCGGCTGTTCGGGGCCAATGGCGAACTGATCGCGGACAGTCGCAATGTCCGGACATTCGGCAGCGGCGCAGTCCAGGCCGAAGAACTTCCCGTGCCGGGTGAAGACGACCAGTTTGCCGAGATTATGCGCAGTCTGACCGAAGGTGTGCTGTCGATCTTTGAAGGCGAGCAACCGCTTCCGCTTTATATCGATCCGCCGGTTGCCAGCGCCAATGACTATCCCGAAGTCCGCGCGGCCCTTGCCGGATATTCGCGCGGCGTGGTGCGCGTGGATAGCCAAGGAGGGCGGGTGCTTTCGGTTTCAGTGCCGGTGCAACGCTTCAAGCAGGTTCTGGCGTCGATCATGCTGACCAAAAATGGTGATACGATTGAAAATGCGCTGCACGCGGTGCGGCTTGATATCTTGAAAATCTTTGTTTTTGCGTTTGGCATCACGGTTCTGTTGTCGATCTATCTTGCCGGGGTGATTACCCGGCCGTTGAATCGGCTGGCGCGTGCGGCGGAACGGGTTCGGCGCAGCAAGAACCGGCAGTTTACCATTCCCGATCTGTCGGACCGGCGTGACGAAATCGGCGATCTGTCGACCA
>CBIHMD010000268.1:0-4687 GCA_966210655.1 uncultured Thalassospira sp. | reverse complement strand
CTTGATATCCAGATCCTAGATTCCGATCGCCATGGCATCCTGAACGAGGATATCGACAATGCGGTCAATCGCGTGATCGACTTCGTCTCCAAAACCGCCCCGACCAACAGCACTCTGTCAGAAGCCATCCCGGCCCAATAACCCGAGGGAATGCCAGCCGAATCCCCCAACTGAGCCCACGAGCCCCGTGAGGCAAACGCCCGACGCCCACGTCCCCTCACAATGCCGCGAGCTAAATCCTCATACAAATAAAATGCGGCCGGGATTTTTGACGCTGTCGCATCAAATTTTGGCTGAATTCATCCCAACGGAACCAACTTGACTTTTTGGCAAATTTGCACAACTTTGGATCCATGGATCCAAATAAAATCACTGAAACGCTTCAAAGCGAAATCGAAAACGGCACCCTTTTGCCCGGCACAATCCTGAAACAGGAACGGCTGGCCGAACGGTTCGGTGTCAGCCGCCAACCTGTGCGTCAGGCGCTGGAACGGTTGCTGGCAAACGGGTTGCTAACCAAACGATCCGACCGCAGCCTCGCGGTAAACGGATTAAGCGCCGACGAGGCCCGCGAACTGTCGCAAATCCGTATTTCCCTTGAATCAACCGCCCTGATCCTGTCGATCCCGCATCTGACACAACGCGACCTGCGCAAGGCGATCCGACTGAACGACGATCTTTTCGAAGAAGAAGACCCGGCCATTATCGAGGAACTCGATATCGCGTTTCACCGGACCCTGTATGCCCCGTGTGGCAATGGCCGCCTGCTCAAGATGATTGCCGAATTGCGCCGCGAAGCCCGCCGTTCCTACCACCGACAACCAGCAGAATCACAGGCACGCAAAGCGTTTTACGAAGAACATAATGACCTGCTGGCCGTATGTAACCTTGGTGATGCCAACAAGGCTGTTGAAATCATTGAAAAACACATCGGCGTCACCTCACGGCAACTTGTCCAGTCCCCTGAAAACGGAGCCCCGCAATGAGCAGTTTTGGCGCAGAAGTCAGATGGCAACGCAACGGTGCAAACTTTGCCGACCGCCGGTATAGCCGTGGTCATCTTTGGCGGTTTGACGGCGGGGTCGAAGTCTCCGCATCCTCATCCCCCCATGTCGTGCCGCTGCCCTATTCCATCGCCGAGAATGTCGATCCCGAAGAAGCCTATGTCGCCGCCCTTTCAAGCTGCCACATGCTGTTCTTCCTTGATTTCGCATCGCGCCGGAAAATCGTCGTCGACAGCTATATTGATGCAGCAACCGGCGTCATGGAAAAGCAGGATGGCAAAACAGTCATCACCCGGGTCGAACTTTGCCCCAAGGTGACCTATGCCAGTACGGTCCCGACGGCAGAAATCGAAGCCGAACTGCATCACGCCGCCCACGAAGCCTGCTTCCTAGCCAATTCGGTCAAAACCGAAATCAGTATCAAGCTTGATTAGGTTCATTACCTGTCAGGTAATCGTTTTGGTTCCCGCATTATCATAACCTGCCCCGATCAGTATCAAAATTGGACCGGAGGCCCGGATTATGAATGCGCCCGACAAAACCAAAGCAGGCCCGATTGCAGGCACGGTTATCCTGACCGTCAAACCGGGCATGGAAGGCGCCTTTCTTGCACTGCTTCACCCGGTGCTGGATGCGATGCGGCACGAAGCAACATTCATCAATGCCTTCCTGCATCGCCATCCGGACGAGCCCAATCGTTTCATGCTTTATGAAACCTGGGCCGATCTGGAGGATTTAATGGAAGTGCAGATGCATCGCCCCTACCGGCAGGCCTTCTGGGACAAGCTGCCGGAACTTCTTGCAACCCCACGCGAAATTACCGTCTGGCAACCGATGCGTAGCGACACCACCATATTTTCCGGCCGCTCGTAACCAGCTTACGGCTTGATTGCGCAGATGGCATAGCGATGCTGGGCCCCGCGTTCCAGGCCTTTGGCGAGGGTCAGGTGCTTTGACTGGGCACGGTGAATCTGGCGCATGTTGAAATCGGTCGTCACCGGATCGAACCCGGCGGTTTTCAACATCGATGTCACTTCATTGGCCCGTGCACCTTGGGAAAAATGAACGCGCGACAGAATATCGCGATGGGTTTTGAGTTGCGGGATTTCGGCAACATCGCGCTTTAGCCCGATGGATTGCAGGAAACCCGTCATCGCCTTGTTCAGGGTACTGATCCAGGTCGGAGAGACGAAATCACCATCCACCACCAGAAGCTTGCCCCCCGGTTTCAAAACCCGGAACCATTCCGCGAAGGCCGCCGCCGGATCAACCAGCGTCCAGACCAGATGCCGGGTAACGATGACGTCATAACTGTTATCGTCTTCAAGCGTGTTTTCCGCATCGCCAAGGATAAAACGGATATTGGACTGACGCAGTTTCGATTTGGCACGCGCCTTTTCCAGCATTGCTTCGGACCAGTCGAGCCCAGTAACCCTGAACCCCAGATCATGCATCAAGTGGCTGATAACACCGGTGCCACTGGCGAGGTCAAGCGCACGTTTGCCGGTCCCGTCGCCCAGATGACGGCGAAACAGATCGTGCCATGCATGGCGTTCCTGATCGGAGAAAATTTCGTGCCCGGGCTGTTCGTCAAACGTTGCCGCGCGCATTGACCAGTATTCTTTGATCTCGTCACGCAGATTGAAGTTGCTTGAATGCATGCTCATCGTCCGGTCGTCCCCCAAATGGCCCATATCTGCGAAAAGTTTGCGCGATCTTGCGGGAACCGCACACCGACAGATATCGGCACAAATACCATCCAATCCATAAAAAAATCAATTAATGCGAAAAGCATTGATTTGCATTCTCATTAAATGATAATCCCGCGGGCAGGCAATCCTAGATAAGGGTTCGGGGATGACATTTTTTGGCGCTATTGCTGCCGTTGCGTTGATGGTCGCGGGGACCGTTCACGCAGCAGAAACGGTTACGATCACGGATGTGGCCGGTCGTGAAGTTTCGGTCAAGGTCCCGGCAGAAAAGCTTATTCTGGGCGAAGGCCGTCTGATTTATGGCCTTGCGACGCTGGACACCGAAGACCCATTCAAGCGAGTCGTCGGCTGGCGCGACGATCTGAAAAAAGCCGACCCGCAGACCTATGACATCTATGCCGCCAAATATCCGACGATTAACGATCTGCCGACTTTCGGCGGGATCAAGGATGGTACATTCGATATCGAACAGGCCATCGCCCTTAAACCCGACGTCATCGTGATGAACCTTGAAGCCAAGGGTGCCACCGAAGACGCTGCCCTTGACGAAAAGCTGGCCGCTGTCGGTATTCCGCTGGTTTATATCGATTTCCGCGAACGCCCGATCGAAAACACAGATGCCAGCATGCGCATTCTGGGCACGATCACCGGCGAACAGGATCGTGCCGCGGAATTCATCAAATTCCGTAACGAGAAAATCGCCGTTATCACCGATCGTCTTGCCAAGGCCAACCCGACCAAGCCCGATGTATTCATCGAGCGCGCCGCCGGTTTCTCGGACGAGTGCTGCATGTCGTTTGGCAATGAAAACTTTGGGAAAATGGTTGAAATCGCGGGCGGCACCAACATCGCCGCGACAATCATTCCGGGCACATTCGGTACGATCAACCCTGAACAGGTTGTCGCATCGAACCCCGATCAGGTCATCGCAACCGGCGCAAGCTGGGAAGCCTATTCACCGGGCGGTGCATGGGTCGGACTTGGCCCGAATGCAGATATGAAAGAGGCCCATCGCAAGCTTGAAGGCCTGATGGAGCGCCCGGCATTTACCGGCATCAAAGCGGTTGAAAACGGCAAAATCCATGCTGTCTGGCATCAGTTCTATAACAGCCCCTATCAGTTTGTGGTGATCGAACAGATGGCAAAATGGCTGCATCCCGATCTGTTTGCCGATATCGATCCGGAAGGTTCGTTCCGCGAACTGCACGAACGTTTCCTGTCGACGCCGTATCAGCCAGGCTATTTCGTTTCCATCAGCGACCAGAACTGATTTCCATGATCTCCGATCAAACCACAATTCTGGCAGGGAGCGCGCATTACAAGGCGCGCTCCCTGCGTCGTGTCCTGATCTTGACCGGTATGGCGATTGCGCTGTTCCTATCCTTTGCCGTCGATCTGGCAACCGGACCGGCCAATTACCCGCTGTCCGATGTGATTTTTGCGTTGTTCAACCCGTCGGATGTCAGCGATCAGCTGCGTGTCGTGATCTGGGAAATTCGCATGCCGGTCGCCCTTATGGCGCTGACCGTTGGTGCCGCGCTTTCGACGGCGGGCGCCCAAATGCAGACCATCCTCGCCAACCCGCTTGCCAGCCCGTTTACACTGGGCATTTCAGCCGCAGCCGGTTTTGGTGCGGCCTTGGCACTGGTTCTTGGCGTTGCGATCCTGCCTGCTTTTGTCGAGTTCATCATTCCGATCAATGCCTTTGTCATGGCCATGGGAACCGCGCTAATCATTCATTTTTTCAGCCGCATGCGTGGCGTGACGGTTGAAACCATCGTGCTTCTGGGGATTGCGCTGGTCTTTACCTTCAACGCGCTTCTGGCCTTGCTGCAATATCTTGCCAGCGAACAGGCATTGGCAGCTGTCGTGTTCTGGACGATGGGCAGTCTTGTCAAGGCGACCTGGTCCAAGGTTGCGATCACTGCCATTGCGGTTGCCATTGCTCTTCCGCTGTTTACCCGCCAGGCT
>CBIHMD010000267.1:0-4687 GCA_966210655.1 uncultured Thalassospira sp. | reverse complement strand
TGACAGCGACTTTGGCCTTGCCGCAACCGTCTGGACCAAGGACCTCAAAACCGCACTGAGCGCAACCAAACGGCTTGAAGCGGGCTTTGTTCAGGTCAACCAGAACCTTGTCGTTCAGCCAAACCTGTCATATGGCGGCGTCAAGCTTTCGGGTCTTGGCAAAGAAGCATCGCTTGAAAGCATGCTTGAACATTTCACGCACAAGAAAACCATCATCATGAATATGGAATAACCCTGCCTGCGTTCCCAAACCGGCCGGGTTGCAACATTTGCAACCCGGCTTTTTTGTTTGCAAACTTGACCTTGCGCGCCTAATCCGCAAAGCTGCATCACGATTAACGATCCATAACCCGAAAGAACATGGCTATGTCTGCTTGCCTTGACATCCTCGCATCGCATCCCCGTCCGACGCTTCGTGCCGGTGCGATGGCCATGATTATCGGGATTTCCGCCCTGCGAATGTGATCCCTGTCATCTGCGGATGACAGGCTTGGTTAAACATCCGAATTTTGCCCACACATGATAAAATGCCAGCACGCCATATATAAAAAGGCGACTGGCCGCAGGAGTATGGAAATGACCGTTTCCTATCACGACATCGTACGCGCATCCGGCTTGCTCGAAGGCATCGTCAGCAAAACGCCATTGGTAAAATCGCAAACACTTTCAAGAATTTGTGAGGCAGAAGTTCATCTGAAACTTGAAAACCTGCAATATACGGCGTCCTTCAAGGAACGCGGTGCCTATGTCAAACTTGCCAGCCTCACACCCGAGGAACGCGCGAAAGGTGTCATTGCCGTATCGGCAGGCAACCATGCCCAGGGTGTTGCCTATAACGCCAAACGCCTTGGTATTCCGGCAACCATTGTCATGCCGAAAAATACCCCCTTTACCAAGGTGCATCACACCCGGTCACACGGGGCGGAAGTTGTCCTTAAAGGCAGTGTTTTCGCCGAAAGCCTTGAAGCCGCATCGAAAATTCAGGAAGAACGCGGCCTGACCTTTGTTCATCCGTTTGATGATCCGCATATCATTGCCGGTCAGGGTACTGTTGGGCTGGAAATCCTTAATGATGGGGCGGACATTGACACCATTATCGTGCCAATCGGCGGCGGCGGCCTCGCGGCCGGTATTGTAACGGCGATCAAGGCCCGACGTCCTGATATCGAGGTGATCGGGGTCGAAACCAAGCTTTATCCTTGCATGTATGAAGGCATCAAGGGCCTGCCGCTTTCGGGTGGTGGTGTGACGATTGCCGAAGGCATTGCCGTCAAGCAACCCGGTGGCCTTACCCTCGAAATCTGCAAGGAAAAGCTTGATGATGTCCTGCTGGTCGAGGAAAGCTCTATCGAGCGCGCTATTCAGATGCTGATCGAGATCGAGAAAACTGTTGTCGAAGGTGCTGGTGCGGCACCGCTTGCCGCCCTGCTTGACCATCATGACCGTTTCAAGGGCAAGAAGGTCTGCATGATCGTCAGTGGCGGCAATATTGATACACGCCTTCTGGCACAGGTCCTGATGCGCGGTATGGCGCGTGAAGGCCGCCTTGTACGTGTGCGTATCGAAATCCCGGATGTCCCGGGCGCACTTGCCACCATCAGTGCGCTGATCGGTGATGCGGAGGCCAACATCATCGAAGTGTATCATCAGCGTCACTTCTATGATGTTCCGGCAAAGCAGACAGACGTCGACATGGTTCTCGAAGTCAGAGACACCACCCACGCGGAACAGGTGATTGAAAAACTGACGGGTGCCGGATTTGGCAGTCGTCTTCTGGGCAACACATCGCTTGACTAAAAAGCATCGGGGCCAGCGACCATGTCGTTGGCCCTTTGATCATTCCCCAAGGGAGTGGTAGCGGCCACCATAATAAAGAAGCGGATCGCCGGTATTCCCCATCGAAATATCCTGCACATGCCCGACAATGATGCTGTGGTCCCCGCCATCGTGAACTGCATGTCGTTTGCAGGAAAATGTCGCAAGATTACCGATCAGCTTTGGCACACCATGACAATCATCTTCAAAAACAAGGTCTTCCCAACGGTCCTGAACCGGTGATGAAAACAGGTCAGACAGCTCGCGCTGTTCCCGATTGAGGATATTGATGCAAAAACGCTCACATTCACCTGCAAACAGTGAATGTGTGGCTGCGCGTTGATCTACCGAAAACAGAACAAGCGCCGGATCAAGCGACACCGACGCAAACGAATTGATCGTGATCCCTGCTTTTGCGCCATTTTTCGCCCGTGCAGTAACAACGGCAACACCGGTTGCAAATTGCCCCAGACAGTCCCGAAAATCGCGCGATGAAAATGACATATTGAAGAATGCTCTTGCTGATAAAACCTATTAGACATGCCCTGCGTACAGGATCAGGGAAAATGGCGGGAAAAACTTGTGCTGTCAAACCCCACGCAGCAGCGTTTTAAACGCTATCTTAATAAGATTAAAAGTTAATATGGATCATATAGTTGCAGGTATAGTATCCCAAAATCAGCCTATACGGAATGCACTGGGCCGTTTCAGGGTGAGTCGCTTGTGATAATTTATGGGGTAACGGGGAATACATAATGTTTCTGATTATTGGTTACGTTGTCGTAATCGGTGCCGTTCTGGGTGGTTATCTTCCGCATGGTGAATTCGGTGTACTGGTTCAGCCGTACGAAATCCTGATCATCTTTGGTGCGGCCTTCGGCACGTTCCTGATTGCCAACCCGCTGAGCATCCTGAAACGGTCAATTTCTTACACGATCCGTGCGCTCAAAGGCCCCAAGAAAAAAGCGGCATATCTTGAATTATTGATCTGCCTTTATGCGGTTTTCCGCCTTGCAAAATCCAAAGGCGATCTTGCTCTTGAAAGCCACGTGGAAAATCCTGAAAGTTCAAGCCTGTTTGGCAATTTCCCGGGGATCATGCATGACCATCACGCAATGGAATTTTTGTGTGACTATCTGCGTCTGCTTACACTCGGGACAACCAATGCCTACGAGCTTGAGGCTGTCATGGATCAGGAACTGGAAGCTCATCACGAAGAAGAACACATGGTTCCTGATGCAATCCAGACCGTAGGCGATGCACTGCCTGGTCTTGGCATCGTTGCGGCCGTTCTCGGGGTGATTGTCACCATGGGCTCGGTCACCGAACCGCCAGAGGTTTTGGGTGGGCTTATCGGTGCGGCACTTGTCGGGACATTTCTTGGTATTCTGGCATCATATGGTTTTGTTGGCCCGACATCGGCGATCATCAAAAAGACCCTTGATCAGGATGCAAAATTATACAGCTGCATGAAAGCCGCCCTGATTGGTCATATGCAGGGATATGCCCCGCAGGTTTCTGTCGAGTTCGCCCGTAAAACCCTTCCCCACGACATACGTCCAAGTTTCAAAGAACTTGACGATGCGCTGCAAAATGCACCAACAGCGTGATAGAAAAAGAATTTTAAAGCGTTATTCAATAACCGGGATCCGCGCATAGAATGCCTGATATTGTCATAAAGAAAATAAAAAAAGGCGGACATGGCGGCCATCATGGTGGCTCGTGGAAAGTTGCCTATGCCGATTTTGTGACGGCTATGATGGCGTTCTTTCTGTTGCTTTGGCTGCTGAGCAGCGCGACCGAGGAACAGCTTCAGGGCATTTCAAACTATTTCACCCCTGAAACCATTTCGCAAAGCGACTCAGGCTCGGGCGGTATTCTTGGCGGGCAAAGCCTGGCTGAACAAGGCGCACTGCGTTCCGAGATGGGCGCACCAACGGTAAGCATTGATATTCCACCGGTTAAAACACCAGAAGAAATTGCCGAACAACGCCTTGCCGCCCAGGAAGACGAGGAATTCAAAGAAGCCGAGGAAGAACTCCGAAAGGCACTGGAAAGCACACCGGATCTTCAGGAACTGGCAAAGAATATCCGGATCGAAGAAACCGACGAAGGTCTTCGCATCCAGATTTTGGACGAAGACGGCACCGCCATGTTCCCAAGCGGCAGTGCTGTTATGGCAGATCATACCAAGCTTTTGCTTTCAAAGGTTGTCGAAGCAATCAAAGGCATGCCGCAGGATATTTCGATCGAAGGTCACACGGATGCGGTGCCTTTCACGACAATCACCGGCTACAGCAACTGGGAACTGTCTTCGGATCGTGCATTGGCGACCCGACGCGAACTTGAAACACAGGGCCTTGCAACCGGGCGCTTCGCCAAAGTTGCGGGCCTTGCGGATACCGACCCGTTGGTCCCGGAAATACCGGAAAACGAGCGTAACCGTCGTATCAGTATTACGCTTCTTCGCGGAACCGGTGAACGCACCCCACTTGAGGGGCAAACTCCCGGTCAGGGAACATCAGGCACCCGATCCACAGAAACCGGATCGGAAACGGATAGCCCGACACCTCCTGCCGGAAGCGGCGCGCCGACAAACCGCCGTCCCAGCTTCTCTGTTCCAACAAACCGCTAAAGGACTTTCTGGCGAATTCGGATAATCTCGCCAGGTTAGCCCTTTAAACCGTCATGATTTATACCTAATCTCATAATATCAGAAGACCCTTTGAAATCGGGGCAACGACGATAGATGACAGTCAATCAAAGACGACTGACCCAACATTACTTCATGACTGCTCCCATGCCCTGCCCGTATCTGGCGGGCCGGTTTGAACGCAAGCTGGTTACCGAGCTAAGGGGTCCCGAAGCCAAT
>CBIHMD010000266.1:0-4690 GCA_966210655.1 uncultured Thalassospira sp. | reverse complement strand
CAGTTTCTCTGGCGGTCAGCGGCAGCGTATTGGTATCGCACGCGCACTTTCGCTTAAACCGGACCTTCTGATTTTTGATGAACCGACATCTGCACTTGATGTGTCGGTTCAGGCGCAGATTCTAAACCTTCTCAAAGATTTGCAGCGTGAACTTAAACTGACATACATGTTTATTTCGCATAATCTGGCAGTGGTTGATTACATTGCGGACCGGATTGCGGTGATGTGCGCGGGGCGCATTATCGAGTCAGCACCACGCGAACAATTGTTCAGAAATCCCGTTCATCCCTATACTCAGGCGCTGCTGAATGCCGTGCCGTTTGCTGATCTTGATCATCTTCTGGATTTCACCAAGATCGTCGATGGCAAGGCTTCAGATCCGCGCCGCTGGCCTGCGCCCTTTACCATTGATGCCCAATCTGATCCGCGGATGGTCCAGTTTGCCGAAGATCACTTCGTCCGTGCCGCACGTGCCGATTATCAGGAGATCGCCATATGAACCCGCCTATCGTTCCTGCGTTCTCTGCGGACTGGTTTAACAGATCGGGCATGGCGTTCGTATGCGCGGGGTTCTCGGCGGTGATCATTGCGGTGATGATATCGGCTGCCAACCCGGCACAGGCTGAAATCCCGTATTTCAAGGACGCCGTATCAAAGGGGGAACTTCCGCCGATGGCGGAACGCCTGCCGGAACACCCCAAGGTCGTCGACTTCACTGCCGAGAACAAGGAAATCGGTAAATATGGTGGTGATTTGGTCACCATCATGGGGCGTTCGCGCGATATTCGCATGGCGGTGGTGTATGGCTATGCCCGCCTCATCGGCTATGACGAAGACCTGAACCTGAAGCCCGACATTCTTGAAAGTCTGGATATAAACGATGAGGGCAGCGAATTTACCCTGCATATTCGCAAAGGCCACAAATGGTCTGACGGCGAGCTTTTCACGGCCGAGGACTTCCGCTATTTCTGGGAAGATATCGTCAATAACGATGAACTGTTTCCGGTCGGTCCGCCCCGGGTCCTGTTTGTTGGCGATGAACCGGCTACATTCGAAGTTCTCGATGAATATACCGTCCGTTTCAGCTGGTCACAGCCTAACCCGTTCTTTCTGACGGAACTGGCGGCAACGCGTCCGCCCTTCATTTATCGCCCGGCGCATTATTTGAAACAGTTCCACGAGAATTACCGTGATGCTGCCGAACTTGATGCGGTTGTCAAAGAACGTGGCTTGCGCAGCTGGGCGGTGCTCCATACCGACAAGGACCGTCCCTACAGGCTTGAAAATATTGAACGTCCATCGCTGGAGCCATGGCTGATCCGGACCGAAGAGCCGTCTGACCGCTTCATCTTTGAACGTAATCCGTATTACCATCGCGTTGATCCCGACGGCAATCAGTTGCCTTATATTGATCGGATGATCTTCAATATCTCGAATGCCAAGCTGGTCCCGGCCAAGGTCGGCGCGGGCGAGGTCGATCTGCAAAGCCGTATTCTGTCATTGCAGGATTACACCTTCCTCAAACAGTCCGAGCCACAGCAGAACTTTAAGGTAAATCTTTGGGACGTTGGCTATGGTGCCTATGCCGCACTTTATCCGAACCTGACCTGTTCTGATCCGGTTTGGCGGAAATTATTGCGCGATGTAAAATTCCGTCGGGCATTGTCACTTGCCATCAATCGAACCGAAATCAACCGGGTGATGTTCTTTGGTCTGGCGACACCGACCAATAATACGGTCCTGCCCAAAAGCCCGCTTTTCAAACCGGAATATCGTGAAAGCTATATTGAGTTCGATGTGAAGAAAGCCAATGTGCTGTTGGATGAAATTGGCCTGACCAAGCGTAATAACGACGGTATCCGATTGATGCCTGATGGCCGTCCGCTTGAAATCATCGTCGAAACCATGGGCGAAAACCCGGAACATGACGACATGCTTGAACTGATCGGTGATAGCTGGAAACAGATCGGTGTGAAACTGTTCGTCAAGGGATTGCAGCGCGAAGTTCTGCGTAATCGTGCCTATAGCGGCGAAACCGTCATGTCGATCTTTAATGGTGTCGATAGTGGGCTTGCAACGCCGGGTACTGTTCCGGCGGAATTTGTCCCGATCCAGCAGGACAGCCTGCAATGGCCGAAATGGGGCCAGTATTTCCAGACCAATGGCGAGGCAGGCGAGGCACCGGATTTACCTGCTGCAAAGGAACTCATGGAACTTTACGGCAAATGGGTAAAGGGTAATGACGCTGCCCGTAAGGAAGCCTGGCAAGGCATTCTTGATATTAATGCGGAAAACATGTTTTCGATTGGTCTGATCGGTAATGTGCCGCAGCCGGTCGTGGTCCGCAATGATTTGCGGAATGTACCGGCAA
Source organism: uncultured Thalassospira sp. (assembly GCA_966210655.1). Taxonomy (GTDB): domain Bacteria; phylum Pseudomonadota; class Alphaproteobacteria; order Rhodospirillales; family Thalassospiraceae; genus Thalassospira. Next base: position 2,319 of record CBIHMD010000266.1, on the reverse strand, counting down.
AAGGCATCCATAGCTGGGAGCCGGGCGCATTCTTTGGCATTTACCGTCCCGATACATTCTGGTGGGACCATTGATCGCAATGATCTGAAAACGAACGCATCACTCTGGAACAGGGAAACCGGGGCCGATGCGTCAGGGGGAGCTTAACCGCCGATGCTGACTTTCTTGGCAAGACGGCTTTTTGTCATGATGCCCACGCTGTTTTTCATCAGCGTGCTGGTGTTCATCATCATTCAATTGCCGCCGGGCGACTTCCTGTCCACCTATCTGAATGAATTGCAGGCGCAGGGCGAGGCGGTCGACCCCGCCAAGATCGCTTTCCTCAAACAGCAATACGGTCTCGATCAACCGATCTGGCTGCAATATTTTGATTGGGCATGGGGGCTGCTGCATGGTGACCTTGGTTTCTCGTTCGAATATAATCTGCCGGTCACGGATGTGGTTGGTGATCGGCTGTGGCTTTCCGTCGTTCTGAATTTCAGCACGGTTCTGTTCATCTATATCGTCAGCTTCCCGATAGGAATTTATTCTGCAACCCGCCAATATAGCTGGGGCGACTATGGCTTCACGCTTTTGGGATTTCTTGGGCTTGCAATGCCGAACTTTCTGTTTGCGCTGATCCTGCTTTATTACGCCAACGTTGTGTTCGGGACTTCTATCGGTGGTCTGATGGACCCGGAATTCATCAATCAGGGCTGGTCCTTTGCCAAGGTCATGTCGGTTGCCGAACATCTTTGGGCACCGGTTCTGGTGATCGGTACATCCGGGACCGCGTCGATGATCCGTCGCCTGCGCGCCAATCTTCTTGATGAACTTGGCAAGCAATATGTCGTTACCGCCCACGCCAAAGGCCTGTCGCCTGCGCGCGTTCTGTTCAAATATCCGCTGCGGATGGCCTTGAACCCGTTTATTGCCGATATTGGGAATATCCTGCCACAGGTCGTGTCGGGGTCCGTTCTGGTATCCGTCGTGATGTCGCTGCCGACAACCGGGCCAATGTTGCTTGCCGCCCTGCAAAGTCAGGACATGTATCTGGCCGGGTCGTTCCTGATGTTTCTGGCATTGCTGACGGTAATCGGCATGTTTGTGTCCGATCTGCTTCTTGCGTGGCTTGATCCCCGAATTCGTCTGCAAGGAGGGGTGTCACAATGAGCCGCAGCGACGACAAGCGTAACGAACATTTCGTCGATAAAGCTCCTTTTGATCCTTGGGATCGCGAGGAACTGACACCCGCGCAGGAAAAATACTATCTCGCTTCGCAGTGGCAACTGATCTGGTGGCGGCTTAAACGCCATCGGCTGGCTTATATCTCGCTGATCATTCTGGCGATCATGTATGCATCCGTTTTCATCGTCGAAATCCTCGCACCCTATGCGCAGGAAACGCGGAACTCGGAATATATCCATCATCAGCCGCAGGCGATCCACCTGTTCCATGACGGGAAATTCGTCGGGCCGTTCACCTATGGCACCGATTTCTCGATCAATATGGAAACCCTGAAACCGATCTATACGCCAAGCGATAGCCGTATCGAAAAAATCCGCTTCTTCTGTTCCGGTGATCCGTATGAATTCTGGGGGCTGTTCGAAGCCGATTTTCATGTGATGTGCCCGGCCGAGGACGGAACCCTGTTCCTGCTGGGCACGGATCGGCTGGGGCGCGATATGCTATCGCGGATGATTTACGGCGCACGCGTATCGCTGACCATCGGTCTGGTCGGTATTGCCGTCAGCTTCATTCTGGGCATTCTGATTGGCGGGGCAGCGGGGTATTACGGCGGTTGGGTTGATGCAACCGCGCAGCGTCTGATCGAAGTCATCCGTTCCATGCCTGAAATTCCATTATGGATGGCGCTTTCGGCCGCATTACCGGTGACATGGAGTCCCATCCTGATCTATTTCGGGATCACCATCATTTTGGGCTTGATCGACTGGACAGGGCTTGCCCGTGCCGTGCGATCAAAACTTCTGGCATTGCGCGAAGAGGACTATGCTCTTGCTGCCCGCCTGATGGGGGCAAAGCCAAAACGCATAATTGCCCGCCATCTGCTGCCTAACTTTGCCAGCCACCTGATCGCATCGGTAACCCTTTCGATCCCCAACATGATCCTTGGGGAAACAGCGCTCAGTTTCCTTGGTCTTGGTCTGCGTGCGCCGGTCACCAGTTGGGGCGTGCTTCTGAACGAGGCCCAGAACATCAACGCCGTTGCGGTTTATCCGTGGCTGATGTTGCCAGTGGTGCCCGTCGTGATCGTCGTTCTGGCGTTCAACTTCCTTGGTGACGGCCTGCGGGATGCGGCTGATCCCTACAAGAATTGAC
>CBIHMD010000265.1:0-4695 GCA_966210655.1 uncultured Thalassospira sp. | reverse complement strand
GGATTGACCGTGATCAATAACAGCTTTGGGCAGGCGTTTGATACCTATGCGGCCAAGAACCTGACCATTCGCGAAGTTCCAAGTCTTGAACAAGGCTTGAAGATGCTCGAACTTGATCGCGGCGAGTATCTTATCTATGAAGAATTCCCTGGCAAGGCGTTTGCAGCCCGTGAAAATGTCAGTAACATCCGCAGTTATGACATTCCGGTCAGTGAGGAAAATCTGTATCTGACCATGTCGCACAAGTCACCTTGCAATACCGGTGCGATGCGAGGTCGGATCGCGCAGGCGCTGTTCAAGCTTGTGTCCGAAGATGCGATGGCCGAAATGCTGGAAGCCAGCATTGCCCGCTGGAGTACCGGCACCAACTGATCTCGACATAGTGATGCAAAGGCCGAAAGCGGCCTTCTGTTCTGGGCGGTAACAAATCGGTATAGTGATGCGGATTTGATTTGACGTTAACGTAAACGTTAACTACAACAGAGTCGCGTCACAACCCGCCATTTCCGGCGTTGGGCCGGGATGGGCAGCAGGCAGGACAGGATCGCGAGATGGCACAGTTTGAGCCGCAAAATCCGAACTATGATATCGAAGTTCGGCACAGGTTTCGCCAGCAGCCCTATAATCTTTCAATCGGCGCCGAAGTTACCGATGTGAAACCGGGTCGGGTCGAAATTGTGGTTCCGTCGCGTGCCGATTTGATTCAGCATAACGGATATTTCCATGGTGGCCTGATTGCGGGACTTGCCGATATTGCAGGCGGCTTTGCCGGTTGGAGCCTTGTTGCCGAAGATCAGGGCATGCTGACCATCGAATACAAGCTTAATATCGTCGCACCCGGCACCGGGCAGGAATTGCGCGCAGTTGGCGAAGTCGTTTCGCGCGGTCGGTCGATCATTGTTACGCGCATTGATGTTTTCGGATCCAAAGACGATGCGCCGGTCTTGTGCGCAACCTCGCTTCAGACACTGAAAGTTATGAAGCTGCCACCAGAGCTTCTGGGTGATGCGGCGGCTTGAACCATCACGCGGGCCATATGCCCGTGAACAAACAGAACTCCATTCCACAGGGCAGGATAGTCACCATGGCATTTTTCGAATTTCCCGGATTGAAATTTGATCTTGGCGAAACCGCAGAAGCGATCCGCGAAACCGTTTCATCCTTTGCCGAGGCCGAAATCGTCCCGCGCGCGGCCGAGATTGATGAAAAAAATGAATTCCCCAACGATCTGTGGCGCAAATTTGGCGATCTCGGTCTGCTGGGTATGACGGTTTCCGAAGAGGATGGCGGAACGGGGCTTGGTTATCTTGAGCACGTGATCGCCATGGAAGAAATCAGCCGTGCTTCGGCCTCGGTTGCGCTTTCATATGGGGCCCATTCCAATCTGTGCGTCAATCAGATCAAGCGTAACGCCAATGCCGAACAAAAAGCAAAGTATCTGCCAAAGCTGATCAGTGGCGAGCATATTGGTGCGCTGGCCATGAGCGAACCGGGTGCCGGTTCGGATGTGGTTTCGATGAAACTGCGCGCCGAGAAAAAGGGCGACCGTTTCATCCTGAACGGCAACAAGATGTGGATCACCAATGGCCCGGATGCCGATACGCTGGTGGTCTACGCCAAAACCGATATCGATGCCGGTCCCAAGGGAATTACGGCTTTTATCATTGAAAAAGGTTTCAAGGGGTTCTCGACGGCACAGAAGCTCGACAAGCTTGGCATGCGGGGCTCCAACACCTGTGAACTGGTGTTTCAGGATTGCGAAGTGCCAGAGGAAAACATTCTTGGTCACCTGAATGGTGGTGTGCGTGTTTTGATGAGCGGTCTTGATTATGAGCGTGCCGTTCTGGCAGCAGGCCCAACCGGTATCATGCGCGCCTGCATGGATGTGGTCGTGCCCTATATCCATGAACGCAAACAGTTCGGCAAGGCGATTGGCGAGTTTCAGCTGATGCAGGGCAAGATTGCCGATATGTACACCACAATGAATGCCTGCCGGGCCTATGTTTACGAAGTTGCCAAGGCGTGCGATCGTGGGGAAACATCGCGCAAGGATGCGGCAGGTGTAATCCTTTATGCCGCCGAAAAAGCAACCTGGATGGCGCTTGAAGCCATTCAGACGCTGGGTGGCAATGGCTATATCAATGAATATCCGACCGGCCGCCTGTTGCGCGATGCCAAGCTTTATGAAATCGGTGCTGGAACAAGCGAAATCCGCCGGATGCTGATTGGCCGCGAGCTTTTTGGCGAAACCGCTTAACCGATCCCACTTCCGAATACAGGACCAAAGTCATGAACAGTTCAGATCCCATCGTTATCGTTTCCTGCGCCAGAACCCCGATGGGCGGCATGCAGGGTGATTTCGCGACCGTTACCGCGTCCGAACTGGGCGGCGTTGCCATCCAGGCCGCGCTTGAACGTGGCGGTGTTGCAGCCGACGATGTCGACGAAGTCATCATGGGTAACGTTCTGCCCGCCGGTCAGGGGCAGGCCCCGGCGCGTCAGGCCGCATGGACCGCAGGTATCCCGCGTTCTGCCGGTGCGACGACGATCAACAAGATGTGTGGATCGGGTATGAAAGCCGTGATGCTTGCCCATGATATTCTGTGCGCAGGCAGCGCCGATGTCATGGTTGTCGGCGGTATGGAAAGCATGACCAATGCACCGTTTTTGTTGCCCAATATGCGAAGTGGTCAGCGTTACGGCCATACCGAGGTCTATGACCATATGGCGCTGGACGGGCTTGAAGATGCCTATGAAAAAGGTCGTTCGATGGGCACCTTTGCCGAGGCGACAGTTGATAAATATGGCTTTACCCGTGAACAGCAGGATGATTATGCAATCACGTCATTGACGCGTGCACAGAATGCGGCGAATGCCGGGCATTTCGATACGGAAATTGCCCCTGTGTCATATACCACCCGCAAGGGTGATGTAACGATTGCCACCGATGAACAGCCGCCCAAAGCGAAACCGGAAAAAATCCCGACCTTGCGCCCGGCATTCCGCAAGGATGGTACGGTGACTGCGGCTCATTCGGCATCAATCTCGGACGGGGCGGCAGCACTGGTAATGATGCGCGAGTCCGAGGCGAAAAAACGTGGTTTGAAACCGATGGCGAAAATCATGGGGCATGCAACCCATGCGCAGGAGCCGTGCTGGTTCACAACCGCCCCGATTGACTCGATTAAAAAAGTGCTGGCAAAAACTGGCTGGTCCAAGGATGACGTTGACCTTTGGGAAATCAACGAAGCCTTTGCGGTGGTGGCGATGGCCGCCATGCGCGATCTCGACCTTGATCATGGCAAAGTTAATGTTCACGGAGGTGCCTGTGCGCTAGGCCATCCGATTGGTGCGACCGGTGCACGTCTGCTGGTCACTTTGATTCATGCACTTGAAACCCATGGTGGAACCAAGGGAGTGGCATCGCTTTGTATTGGTGGTGGCGAAGCAACTGCGGTCGCCATAGAGCTTTTGTGAGCCAGATTAAAGTTGTTCTAAAATCGGTGATTGGGGCTACCAACTTGCGCGAATTCGCTCTATTTTGTTGCGAGAGTGATTGACGAGGATGAGGGAATTCGCGTGATGTCAAAACCGACAGTCGACCGGATGCTTGCCGGATTTAAAAGCTTCAAGGCGATGTATTACGAGCAACGCCCTGAACGAGTAGAAGATTTGGTCAATATGGGCCAAAAGCCGGAAGTTCTGCTGATTGCCTGTTCGGACTCCCGTGTTGATCCGGCCATTCTGACCAATGCAGAGCCGGGCGAGATGTTTGTGATCCGTAACGTTGCAAACCTTGTTCCGCCTTATGAACCCGATGAAAACTATCACGGGACGTCGTCGGCGATCGAGTTCGCGGTTCGTGACCTCAGGGTCAAGGATATCGTCATTCTGGGGCATTCGGCGTGCGGCGGCATGCAGGCGCTGGTCGAACACGGCGAAGCTGGCAAGGTGCCCGATCGTGATTTTATCGGCGAATGGGTCAGCATTGCGAAATGCTGCCTCCATCACGGACCGGACGTGGATAAGGTGTCGCGGCATTCGATCCGTAATTCGCTTGAAAATCTGATGACTTTCCCGTTCATCAAGGAACGGGTCGATGCCGGTGACCTTAACCTGCACGGGTGGTGGTACGGCATGAAGGAAGGCATCCTGTGGCGCTTCGACGCCGATCAGGACAAGTTTGTGCAGGGCGAAGAATAAGCTCTGGTCTGATCTAAAGGTTCTGAACCTGTTCTGATCGCATGGCTGGTGCATCGCCCAATTGGGAGTATGGCCGCCATGCGGTTGGAAGAACATCAAATCATGGTGCGTAATACCGCGCGCGAGTTCGCCGAAAATGAACTCAAACCTCATGCCGCAAAATGGGATATCCACCATACTTTTCCGGCCGAAGCGATTGCCGGACTGGGCGAGCTTGGCTTTCTAGGCATACTGGTGCCCGAAGAATATGGCGGGGCGGGCATGGATCACGTCGCCTATGCGCTGGCACTCGAAGAAATTGCAGCGGGCGATGGGGCAACATCGACCATCATGTCGGTGCACAATTCCGTCGGTTGCATACCAATCCTGAAATTTGGCACCGAGGAACAGAAAGAAAAATATCTGGTGCCGATGGCGCGCGGCGAAAAGATCGGCGCGTTTTGCCTGACTGAACCGCAGGCCGGATCGGATGCAAGTTCCCTGCGCACGCGT
>CBIHMD010000264.1:0-4697 GCA_966210655.1 uncultured Thalassospira sp. | reverse complement strand
TCATCTGCAACGCGCCGATTGAAAGGCTCAGCAACGCAAAACCGAACCAGTCAACTGACAGGCCGTTGCGCTTATCGGTTTCCGGCACAAACGCCATGATCCCGCCAAGTGCCAAAAGCCCGACCGGCAGGTTGATGTAAAACACCCAGCGCCAATTGTAGTATTCCGTCAGATACCCACCCAGCGTCGGGCCAAGGATCGGGCCAAGCATCACGCCCATACCCCACATCGCCATGGCCGAGCCATGTTTTTCCTTGGGGTATGTATCAAGCAAAACTGCCTGCGACAACGGCACCAGCCCGGCCCCGAATGCGCCCTGCAAAAGGCGAAACACCACCATTTCGGGCAACGACACCGCCGCCCCGCACAGCATGGAGGCAATGGTAAAACCGGTAACCGACACCAGAAACAGCTTCTTGCGACCAAATCGTGCGGCCAAAAAACCGGTCGGCGGCGTCATGATCGCGGCGGCAACAATATAGGATGTCAGCACCCAGGAAATCTGATCCTGGGTGGCCGCCATGCTGCCCTGCATATGTGGCAGGGCAACGTTTGCAATGGTGGTATCAAGCGCCTGCATGATTGTTGCAAGCATGATCGAAACGGTGGTCAGACCGCGTTCAAGCGGCGTGGTCTCGCTGGCCGCCGTGGCGGCTGCATTCATTGCACGGCCCCTTCGGTACCGGCTTCGGCCTGATTGATCCCGATCCAGTCAAGTGCGGTCGTCGCAAAGGCTGGCAGTTCACGATTGTGATGGGTATCCACCTCGACCTCGGTGCTCATGCCTGCCCGTAATTCAGGACCACCATTTTCAAGATCAACCGCGATCCGCACCGGAACCCGCTGCACAACCTTCACCCAGTTTCCCGTCGCATTCTGGGCCGGAATCACCGAAAATTCTGCACCGGTTGCCGGGGCAACCGAATGAACCGCGCCATGCCAAACCTTGCCTGGATAGGCATCAACCGAAATCTCGACCTCCTGCCCCGGTTCAAGATAAGTCAGGTCAACTTCCTTGAAATTGGCGTCAATCCAGATGGCATCGCTCGAAACAAGGCTTGCCATCGCCTGCCCGGCTTTGACATAGGCACCTTCTTCGGGTTTGTTGCTGATCACACCACGGAACGGTGCAGTGATTTCGGTATGAGCAAGGTCAAGTTCGGCCTGCTCAAGCGCGTATTTCGCCTGCTGATACTGCGGTAGATCCTTGATCGGGGTGTCATAACTGCCACCAAGTTTCGCCAACGTGGTTTTCATCGCCCGCTGATCAAGGACAATGCGCTGTTTTGCCGCCAAAAGCGCGTTTTGCGCTTCGTCCAGTGTTGCCTGCGACGTCACATTGCTTTTGCGCAAGGCCGCCTGCCGGTCATATTTCTTTTTGGCAAAATCCAGATTGATCTTCGCTAGTTCAAGACTGCCCTGAAGCTCTTCATAGCTTTGCTTCAGCGCCGCTATCTCCTGCCCGGCGGCGGCAAGATCGGCGTGTGCACGTTCGACCGCAATCTGATAGGGGCGTGGATCAATGCGAAACAACACGTCTCCCTTTTCCACCCGCTGATTTTCATGGATCAGGATTTCGTTGATTGGCCCGTCAACCTGTGGACTGATCGCGACCATGTCAGCATGGATATAAGCGTTTTCCGTGCCGACAAACCGCCCGCCGGAATAATACCAGTACGCCCCGCCAACAATCACCGCAAGCGGCCCTGCCAGAAGCAGCACCGGACGCAGCCAGCGATTCTTGCGTTTGGCAACATTCTGTTCGTTACCGGCAGATGCGCCAGCATTTTCATTTTTCTCGGTCATGATACGGGGCCTTGATTCAGTCTTTCGACATTTTCGTTTTGGCGGGGGCGCTTTCGGGCGATTTTTGCGGCTGCTCGGCCACCATCAGGTTTTCGTGCATCTTTCCAAGAACGGAAATCAGCATATCCTGCATTTCCGGCGTGATACCGATCATCGCCTCTTCGCGGGCAGATGCGGCAACAACCATGATCCGTTCCAGCAACTCGTTTGCCTTCGCGGTTACATAAAGCTGCACCGCACGACGGTCATCCGGGTCCGGGCGGCGTTCAACCAGCCCTTCCTCGACCAGCTTGTCGATCAGACGCGCCGTCGTGATGGGCTGGATTTCAAGCATTTCTGCCAGTGCCACCTGCCGGATGCCTTCCTTGCGCGCGACATAGGCCATGGCCTGCATCTGCGCCTGCGTAAGTCCGAAATCCCCGGCATGACGCATGAAATTACGCCGCATCAGTCGGGTCACGTCCTTCATCAGGAAGCCGATGTTCTGTTTTGGATCGCTAAAGGATGCCAAGAGTGCCTCTGCCAAAGTCGATTGGTTGATATATAATAAGCAATATATATTAAATGCTTCTCCCGACCACAAGTCAGATAATTTCACATCCCTTATGCACCCCACTCATGGCTGCCGGTCATTGGACCTGCTTTGCAATTGCGGTGAAATGTGCGATTTTGATCGGCAAGCGTCGTGCGATTGTGATATGACACGCGCAAATTTACCGCCGGATCACTGAATTCCGACGGATAGAGAGATTCCCGTATCCCAAAGAAAAGACCCGCAAGTGATGAGTAATCAATCGCGCCGTTCCGAATTGCTGATGCCCGCTGGCTCGCTCGAAAAACTGAAAGTCGCCGTCCTTTATGGGGCTGACGCGGTTTACATGGGCACGCCCGACCTGTCGCTTCGGGTCAAAAGCCAGATGTCACTTGATGACGTGGTCGAGGGGATCGAATTTGCCCATGAACATGGCGTTCGCGTTTATCTGACGCTGAACCTATTCTCGCATAACAAGGATATCGACAAGCTGCCGGAATATGTGGACACCGTGCGAAAGGTCCACCCGGACGGGCTGATCGTTGCCGATCCCGGTGTGTTCATGTTTGTCCGCGAACATGCCCCAGAACTTGATCTGCATGTCTCGACACAGGCCAATGTCTGTTCGTGGCAGTCGGTCAAATTCTGGCAAAGCATTGGCGCGAAACTGGTCGTGCTGGGCCGTGAAGTTTCGTACGAGGAACTGACCGAAATCCGCGCAAAATGCCAGGACATCAAGATCGAGGCCTTTGTGCATGGCTCGATGTGCATGACCTATTCCGGGCGTTGCCTGCTGTCGAACTTCATGGCCGAACGCGGTGCCAATCAGGGGGCATGTGCCAATTCGTGCCGCTGGAAATACAAAGTCCACATGAAGCTCAAGGACGGTACGGTCAAGGAACTCCACCTGACCGAAGAAAACCTCGAAATGTTTGACTTCTTCCTTGAAGAAGACATGCGTCCGGGCGAGCTGATGGAAATTCAGGAAGACGAACGCGGTTCCTACATCCTGAATTCGCGCGATCTTTGCATCATGCCGAAACTTGAAGACTACCTGAAAATCGGTGTCGATAGCCTCAAGGTCGAAGGCCGCGGCAAAAGCCCGTATTACGCCGGGCTTGTTGCACGTGCGTATCGCATGGCAATTGATGACTGGTACAAGGACCCGGAAAACTGGTCTGCCGAAGAATATATGAAGGAACTGGCAACCATCCCGAACCGTGGCTATACGCTGGCGTTCCATGATGGCCGTCTGACCAATTACGCACATGGCTATGACAGCAACACCAATGTGTCCGATTGGGAATTTGCCGGAATGATCGAAGAAGTCGAAGACGACGCCTTCATCATGTCGGTGAAAAACCGCATGCTGCCCGGCGACGTCATCGAAATCGTCCCGCCGCGCTCGCGTCAGACCATTTTCATCCGCATGTATGAATTCATCGATGCCAAAACCGGCAAGGTCGGCGAAGCGGTTCATGCCAACACCCATCCGCGCATCCGCCTGCCGTTCTCCCTGTTTGAACAGGAAGACCCGGAATTCCTGAAGCGCGAAATCCTGCCGATGACCATCGTGCGTAAGGAAAAGGCCCTATCGGAAGACGAATGGCAACGCCTGAAACTTGATCAGGAAGGCCACAAGATCGAAATGGGCAAAGGCAACGAAGAACGCTATGACGCCAAACGCGAAGCCCTTCAGATCGCCCTTGATGACCGCCAGAAAGAACGCTCTTTCCGCACTCCTCGCGTCGGTACCAAGGGCTGCTGCGGCCGTGGTTGCAATGGCTGCCTGATCTTCTGGCACGATGAAAGCTACGCCAAGGCACGTGAAATTCTTGCCAAACGCAAACAGGGAGAAATGCTTGAAAAAGACGGCAAGACGATTGCCGCTGAATAGGCATTCACGACGCCCGGATACAGAAACGGCAGCCAATGTGGCTGCCGCTTTCTTTTGGGCTACTTGATGGCCTTTTCGGCCTGTTGCTCAAGCTTGTCGATCCGACGAAGGCCAAACCACCCAAGCCCAAGAAACACAAGCAGCAAGATCGGACTAAGCAACGTCAGATTGCGTTCCAGCAGTTCCGACATCCCCTCGCCCAAGACATATCCAAGCGCGAAGAACGATCCAATCCAAATCAGGATCGATGCGATACTTAGCGGCAGAAACCGTATAAAAGACATCGAACTCATGCCGACCGGAAACACACTGATAGAGCGGATGGTGTTAGGATAGCGACACAGCATGATATAGGCGACACCATAATGCTCAAACAGGCGCATGGTTTTGCCCAACCACTTTGAAAACGAGTCATGCAGCTTTCTGACAATCGCTTCGCCATATTTCCGTCCCAGCCAGAAC
>CBIHMD010000263.1:0-4697 GCA_966210655.1 uncultured Thalassospira sp. | reverse complement strand
GGAAAAACCGATTACCAGATTTTCTGGTACGAGGCCGACCATGCCTTTGCCAATCCGACCGGCGGGCGTTACGACGCCGAGGACGCGATGCTGGCGTGGGAACGCACGATGGGCTTCTTTGATACCCATCTGTCCTAGGCTTCAACGCCATCATCTGCACATAAAAAAGGCCGGGGTTCCCGGCCTTTTTGCGTATCTAGGCGGAGCCAGCCATTAATTCGCAGGATTGCCGCGATTGGCCCATTTAGTTGACCGGCGTTCGATGATGTTAAACAGCTCGTACATCGCAATCCCCATCACCGCGATCACCAGCAACCCGGCAAATACCAGCGGCATGTTGAATTTCGACGATGCCGACAGCATCAGATAGCCGACGCCAAGGTTCGATGCGACGGTTTCCGAAATCACCGAGCCGACAAAGGCCAGCGTGATCGCGACTTTAAGGGATGCAAAGAAATAGGGCATTGCACGCGGGAAGCCGACCTTGACCAGAATATCGCGTCGCGTCGCACCAAGGGATCGCAGTACATCGCGCAATTCGGGTTCAAGGGTCGCCAGCCCGGTCGCCACATTGACCACAATCGGGAAAAACGAAATCAGGAATGCGGTGATGATGGCCGGGACCGTACCAATGCCAAACCACATCACAAGGACCGGCACCAAGGCCACTTTCGGGACCGAGTTAAACCCGACCAGAAGCGGGTTTGCCGCGTCATAAACTGCCTTGCTGGACCCTACCAGCGCACCCAGAATCACACCAAACACAACCGCAATGGCAAAGCCCGCCAGTGTCGTATAAAGCGTGTGAACCGCATGCATCCAGATCGCGCCGCGGAAATCCCAGCCGACCATGATGCTCTCAGAAGGAGTTGGCAGGACATAGGGTGGAATGTTGAAAATCCGGACAATCAGTTCCCAGATCACGAAAAGGCCGATCGCACTGATCCAGGGCGTGGCTTTGGACAGGTCTTTTTTCTTGGCCATGATGCTTTCAACTTTCCCTTATGCCGCACGCACGTCGCGGATGTGACTGCGCAATTCGTGGACCAGATCGGTGAAGGGCTGCGTGAATGTCGTTTCCTGATCACGCGGGCGGGGCAGGGTATTTTCCCGCTGCACCAAAATCATGCCGGGGCGTTTGGACATCACATAAATCGTATCGGCGAGATAGGCCGCCTCGCGCAGATCATGCGTCACAAGGATGACGGTAAAGGGCCGCACCATCCAAAGGTTTTGCAGGATGTCCCAAAGTTCTTCGCGGGTGAAAGCATCAAGGGCCGCGAACGGCTCGTCCAGCATCAGAAGATCGGGTTCATGAATAAGCGACCGGCACAGCGACGCGCGTTGCTGCATCCCGCCGGATAGTTCCCACGGATATTTGTCTTCGTGCCCGGCAAGGCCGACACTGGCCAGAAGTTTGCGCGCGCGGTCTTCATATTCGGCGCGATGCTTGCGCAGGCGGTTGCGGTGCGGTTTGACGATTTCCATTGGCAGCAGCACGTTATCAAGGGTCGTGCGCCACGGCAGAAGGGTCGGGTTCTGGAATGCCATGCCAACGATTTTAAGCGGCCCGGAGACTTCCTTGTTATCGACGATAACCGTGCCTTCGCTGGGCGGCATCAGTCCCGATACCAGTTTCAGCAACGATGACTTGCCACATCCCGAAGGACCGACAACGGCGATAAACTCGCCCTTGTTGATCTTCATGTTTGTTGTTTCCAATGCCAGATCGTCACCTTCGCTGTAACGAAGCCGGACATTGTTAAGTTCGACAAAACTGTTCGACACGGCAGTCATTCCCCCTGCGTATCATTATTTGTGATTTCTTGTGGATCGGGGCCGGTTTGCCCGGCCCCGTTTGCGTGATCTGACGTGCCGATTATTTCAGCATGCGGTCTTTCTCGCCGGGCATGAAAATGTCGGTGAAGATGTCGCCTACGGCTGGCTTGTTTTCGATGCCGAATGCCAGGCTGACCTGATCAATCGCCTTTTCCATGCGGTCGGTCTTGATCTGGCCCATGCCTTCTTTAAGGGTGACTTCGGTGACGACGTTGTCGTCAATCGTCATCTGAAGGCGCTGCACTTCAAGTGCCGGATCAATCAGCGGATCGACTTCTTTCAATGCCGCAATTGCTTCTTCCGGGTTGGCAATCGCATCGCGCCATCCCTTGACGACCGCACGCAGGAAGGCACGCAATTCTTCCGGGTGGTTTTCCATCATGTCAGGTGATGCAATCATCGCATTGCCATAGAAGTCCATGCCGTAATCGAAATATTTGAAAACGGTCAGGTCGTCCTTGGAAACACCCTGTGCCTGAAGGTTCAGGATCGATGTGAAATAGTGCCCGGTGACGGCATCGACATCGCCGCGAACCAGCATCGGTTCACGCAGCGGCGGGTCCATGCTTTCCCATTTGACATCGTCAAGCTTAAGGCCGGTTGCCTGCGCAAAGGCCGGGAACAGCTTGCGCGATGCATCGAATACCGGTGCGCCAAGCGTCTTGCCAATCAGGTCTTCTGGCTTGGTGATGCCGCTTTTCTTAAGCATGAAAAGCGAGAAGGGCGGGCGGTCATAAACCATGAAGATCGACTTCATCGCGAGGTCCGGGTTCGATGCATTGAATTCCAGCATCGAGTTGATATCGGCAAATCCGACATCATAGGCACCGCTGGCAACGCGCGTGATCGAACCGACCGATCCATTGCCGGAATCAATCGTGACATCAAGGCCTTCATCGTCGAAATAGCCCTTTTTCTTGGCCAGCACATAAGGTGCTGCCGGGCCTTCGAATTTCCAGTCGAGTGTGAATTTGATCGCCATTTGTGCCATCGCCGATTGCGTGCCAAGTGCAACGGCAATGCCGACGGTCGCGCCAAGTAGCCGCGCTTTAAGTCTCACCATTAATGAAGCCTCCTGTTTCGGGTCTTTTTGACGACCCATTGACCGAATGATACCCCTGATCGCACAGCAATGCCTGTGCCAAATCCCTTTTTTGTCGGTTTTCCTGATATGAAGGGACCGTTACGGGCAGAGTGCGTTTGTTTATTAAATGGTCAATGGGGTAAATTGATCAAAAATTATACAGAAATTCTTGATAATCGAACTCGGGCACCGCGAAAGAGTCAAATCGCTTGCACATGGAAACGGATTTGGGCATATCGCCATCATGCTTACAAAATCGATCAAACGTTTTTACAAAAAAGCCGAAGCCGTGCGTGATGATGTTGCGCAGGGTTGGCGCATCCATTTGGATGGAAGGCCTGTAAAATCACCGTCCAGAGCCGAATTTTTGCTGCCGGTCGAAAAGCTGGCGTATGAAATCGCTGCCGAATGGGATGCGCAGGGTGAAATGGTCCTGCCGACCACGATGCCGATCATGCAACTGGCGGCAACCGCGATTGATCGGGTGCGCCCGCACCGCTTTGCGGTGATTGCGGAACTGACCGGATTTGGCCGGTCTGACCTGTTATGTTATCGTGCGTCTTTCCCCGATGACCTTGTGCGCCAGCAGGCCGAAGCATGGCAGCCATTGCTTGATTGGGCGCGCAACGATCTTGGCATTTCCCTGATCGTGACCGAGGGAGTCATGCCGATCACGCAGGAAGACGAAGCCCTTCTGCGCATTCAGGACGAGATCGAGGCACTTGATGATTACTATCTGACCGCCCTTCATACCCTGACGACGGTGTCGGGCTCGGTTATCATCGGTCTGGCAACCCTGCGTGGCCGGATCAGTGCCGAACAGGCGTTCGAGATTTCCCAGCTTGATGAAAACTATTCGATCGAGCACTGGGGGGCGGATGCCGAGGCGGTCGCACGCCGGGAACGCCACCGGGCCGAATTGCTGGCCGCGGGGCGGTATCTTCTGTTGCTGCAAAGTGAGCTGAAATGTTAGTGATTTGGGCTCGGGGATGTTAGCTTCCTTTCCCAACTTTTCCCGGAATTCCCAGAAATTTCTCTGCCCATGCGGCTTCTTCATCTGATGGTATAAAGTTGTAGCCTTTCTCCCCATCGCTCTTCCAGTAGCGAGGTTGCTGCACATCGCTGTGAAATATCAATTCAGATATAACGTATATCATCCAGCAGTTTGATTTTATCGATGGGATAATAAAACTAATTTCAGGTGCATCTTCTTCGTATGTAGTGACTGGATTAAAGTGGGAATGGTTTTTGTTTATGTGAGTAAACTCATTACTGTACATTCCATATATTTCACCAATGCTTGGTATAATTTTTTTTGCTTTAGTGACAGATTTGGTGGATTGTAGTTTCCCATCGTGAAATTTTGATAGTGAGCTCTCTTCCATTGCTAAGTCTAAAATTGTGCAAACGGTTTCCACTATTTGCCGAGATAGAGTTCCATAAGGAAGCCTAAATCCGTGGCGTGCAACTTCTATACTTGCAAGAAAAGTTGTTTGGCAACTTGACAATAGTCCTGCGCAAGTTGGCTTAAATTCTGAATTGTTTGGTTTGAGGTGTCTACGTAATAATGATGAAGAGATTGAAAAAAGTTCGCTTATTTCCCCAATTTCTTTCGATATGATTTTATCAAAAGATTTGGCGATTTTAGGGCCATCCCTATTTATTTGATTTATTAACATATCTTTTGATACCAAAATTATCTGATTATTTTGGCTATCAATGTCTATGGAGAAGACCCTGTCTGGATCAGGCAGATTTTTTGCTTTTCCATGGC
>CBIHMD010000262.1:0-4724 GCA_966210655.1 uncultured Thalassospira sp. | reverse complement strand
GCTTTGCGGGTTTTGTCTCCGGACCCATTTGTCCTGTTGACTTTATCTTTATGGCACAAGAAAAAGAACAAATCAAGAACTTTTTTCCAGAAAACGGAAAAAAGTTCTCTTGTTAAATGGCCTCGGCTACGTCAATTGCACTGTATGTCAGAATTCCTGATGCGCCGGCACGTTTGAAACAGGACAGCGTTTCAATGGCGCAGCCAAGGTAATCAAGCCAGCCATTCTGGGCCGCAGCACGCAGCATGGCGTATTCCCCCGATACCTGATAGGCGAAAACAGGGACGCCAAATTCCTCGCGCACCCGATACAGAACGTCAAGATATGGCAGGCCCGGTTTCACGATGACAGAGTCAGCACCTTCTTCCAGGTCGTAGGCGACTTCGCGCATCGCTTCGTTGCTATTGGCGGGGTCAAGCTGGTATGTTTTCTTGTCCGCCTTGCCCAAGGCAGAAGCCGATCCAATCGCATCACGGAACGGACCATAGAAGGACGAGGCGTACTTTGCCGCATAGGCCATGATCTGGACCTTTTTAAGTCCTTCGGATTCCAGAACATCACGAATGGCACCGATACGGCCGTCCATCATGTCGGACGGGGCGACGACATCGCATCCGGCCTGTGCCTGAACCAGTGCCTGGCGCACAAGGGCCTCGGTCGTTTCGTCATTAAGGATTTCACCGTTAATCACGATCCCGTCCTGACCATCCGCATTGAACGGATCAAGGGCAACGTCGGTGATGACACCAAGATTGGGGCAGGCGTCTTTGATCGCCTTTGTCGCGCGGCAAACCACGTTGTCGGGATTATATGCTTCGCGCGCGTCCTTGGTTTTAAGGCTGGCATCAATATACGGGAAAAGCGCAAGGGCAGGGATGCCAAGCTTTTCGGCATGTTTTGCCGTTTCAACAAGCACATCGACGCTTTGGCGTTCGACACCGGGCATTGACGGGATTGGTGTCCGTTCGTTTTTACCATCAATCACAAATACCGGCAGGATCAGATCATGTGCCGTCAATCGGGTTTCCGCCACCATGCGACGCGACCAGTCGCTCATGCGGGTACGGCGAAGGCGTGTGCGCGGGAAAGTGCCATAAGTGACTGTTTTGGCCATGATCTGTTCTCTTGTCAGTGGGGCGGCATTCTGAATTCAGAAATGAGGTGACAATTTATGGGACAGAATTGACGACGGATCAACTGTTGCTGGTGCGATAAAGGCGTTTACGCATGGTCAGCATATAAACCGGTATGATCAAGGCCAGAAAACTTGCTGTCAGGACAAAAGCCGTAACCAGCCCAAGCTGTTGACCAATGGCCCCAATAACCGGTGGTCCGGCCATCAAAGCGGTGTAACCGGTTGCCGCAATGGTTGAAACGACCGCACCGCCGCTTCTGCCACTTGCCTCCGCCGCCGCAGAAATCAGAAGGGGCAGGATGACGGCCAATCCAACCCCGGCGATGGCGCACCCGATCCAGGCAATGACGTAATGCGGGGCAAGTGCCAGCACAAACAGACCAAAAGACGCGCATGCCGAACTGGATAACAGGATTTGCGGGCGGCCAAATTTGGTAACCAGCCAGTCGCCCGACAGGCGGGTGATTGCCATGGTCGCCGAATAGCAGGCAAAACCCACTGCGGCCATCGTCGGGCCGGAATTGAGTTCCGTATTCATCAGAACCGTCGCCCAGTCGGTAATCACGCCTTCGCCAAACTGGCCGATGAAGGCGCAGGCCCCAAATGGCAGAAGGGTCAGAAACATCGCGCGCTGTTTGGCTGAGGTACCGTTATGCGTTTGGGCAGGATGGGGAATGGCGGCATCAGGCATCAACTGGCGTTGAAGGATCAGATGCAAAATCAGAAAAAGGGTCAGCATGACGGGAAGGTGCCATTCAACCGGCAAGGGCAGGGCAAACCATGCCGCCGTCGTTCCGGCACCGGCAAAGCCCCCGAGGCTCCAGAAACCGTGCAGGCCGGACATGACACTGCGTTTTTTCGCCCGTTCAACATTCAGGCCATTGGCATTCATCGATATATCAAGGAACGCGCCAAAAAAGCCGAGTGCGAACATGGCAATCGCAATCGACATGAAGCTTGGCATGAAAACCGGAATGCCAACGGCAATGAAATAAGCAATCCCGGAATAGCGTGCGACGCGTTCGCTGCCAAATTTGTCCGATAGGCGACCGGCAACCGGCATGACGGCAAGAACGCCAACCGCGGCGGCCAGCAAGATGGCACCTAGGTCATCATGGCCAAAACCAAGGCGGTCCTGTACCAGCGGAATATGAGGGACCCAGCTTGAAAAGGCGGCACCATGCAGAAAGAAAATGGCACGGATCCGGTTGTGGGCAATCTGGTTGGAGATGGGCATTTGGGGCTCCGCATCCGTCAGGCAAGGATCACATTGATCCCGCGTTCGGTATAGTTGTTCAGATATCCGCTCGACAGCTTCCTGCCTGTTACCAGATGCGAAATCGCATCAAGATCACAGACCCTG
This sequence comes from uncultured Thalassospira sp., assembly GCA_966210655.1. GTDB lineage: Bacteria > Pseudomonadota > Alphaproteobacteria > Rhodospirillales > Thalassospiraceae > Thalassospira. The sequence continues at coordinate 2,226 of CBIHMD010000262.1, read as the reverse complement.
AATGGCAGGCTGGTTTCGAGTTTGTCGGCAGTTGTGACAGCAATGGCCTCGGCAGACTGTGCCAGCATTGCAGCCTTGGTGGCGCGTTCTTCGGCGGTGCTGGTGGTCAAGCCAAGTTCGGGATGAAGGGCACAAGTGCCCAGCAGCACAAGATCGGCATTATAGTTGCGTATTTCATCAATGGCCGTCGGTCCGCAGATCGCCAGATCACGTTTCAGAACCGTGCCGCCAATCATAATGATATTCGCATTCGGATGATTGGCCAGTTCAACGGCAATCAAGGGATTAACCGTGATCACGGTGCCGGAAAATGACGGTTTCAGATGCCGGGCGACTTCATAGATGGTCGTTCCACTGTCGAAAAAGGCCACGCCATGATCCGGAACAAGGTCATGGGCGACCTTGCGCGCGATTTCGGAGCGTTCCGGCTTTAAATCCTGTGCGCGGTCATGAAATCCTTCGCGGGTTGTGCTTGGCAACGTAGCACCGCCATGAATACGCCTGAGACTTCCGGAATCTTCCATCTGGCGCAGGTCGCGTCGAATGGTGTCCAAGGATGCATGAAAAAGGGCAGACAGGTCATGAATATGAACTGTGCCCTGACTGTGAAGCAGTTTTTCGATCTCACGCTGGCGCGAATTAACACTCGACATCGAATTGCCCGTTTTGCATGTTTTGCCGATAATGAGCGTTTACCTTTGGTCGGGCAAATGGTCAACAAAAAACCGGCCCCGTAAAAACAGGGCCGGTTTCATCTTCAGCGATCTAATGGCTCAGGCTTTATCCAGCGCCTGTTTCAAATCGGCAAGAATGTCATCGATATGTTCGATACCAATCGACAGGCGGACATAACCGTCCGTCACGCCAGATGAAATACGATCCTGTTCGGAAAGCTGGCTGTGCGTGGTCGTGGCCGGATGAATGGCAAGCGATCTTGTGTCGCCAATATTGGCGACATGATAAAACAGGCCAAGGCTGTTGATGAATTTCTCGCCAGCTGCTTTGCCTCCCGCAAGCTCAAACCCCATAAGCGATCCGTAACCGCCCTTAAGGTAAGTATCTGCACGGCGGCGACTTTCACCATCCTGCTTGCCGGGATAGATCACCTTGGTGACCTTTGGATGTGCGGACAGGAAATCGGCAACCTTGGCGCTGTTTTCACAATGGCGTTCCATGCGCAGCGGCAATGTTTCCATGCCCTGAATGGTCTGGAACGAGTTGAATGGCGAGGCGGCCGCACCAACATCACGCAGCAATGTGCAACGCAACTTGATCGCATAGGCAACCGGGCCAATTGGTTTAACGGCCTGCGTCCAGACCGCACCGTGATAGCTGGGGTCTGGTTCGTTCAGCAACGGGAAGCGTTTTGCATGTTTTTCCCAGTCAAACTTTCCGGAATCGACAACGATCCCGCCAACCGACGTACCGTGCCCGGCAATAAATTTGGTGGTCGAATACATGCCAATGGTCGCGCCATGATCGATGGGGCGGCACAGCACTGGCGCGGCGGTATTGTCCATAATCAACGGAACACCCAGCTCGTCGCCAATATCGGCCACCTCGCGGATGGGGAAAACATGAAGCTTGGGATTAGGCAGGGTTTCTGCGTAATAGGCGCGCGTCTTGTCATCCGTCAGGCGTCGGAAGTTTTCCGGATCGGATGGATCAGCAAAGCGTACTTCGATTCCCATCTGTTTGAACGTATTGGCAAACAGGTTCCATGTGCCGCCATACAGATCGGTCGAACTGACGATATTGTCGCCTGCCTGGGCGATATTAAGTACGGCGAAAGTTGATGCGGCCTGACCGGAGCCGACAGCAACCGCAGCGGCACCGCCTTCAAGGGCTGTAATGCGCTGTTCGAGCACATCATTGGTCGGGTTCATCAGGCGGGTGTATATGTTGCCGAGCTCTTTTAGGGCAAAGAGATCGGCTGCGTGTTGCGTGTCGCGGAACTGGTAACTGGTCGTTTGATATAACGGTACCGCAACCGAGCCGGTGGCCGGGTCAGCACGATATCCTGCATGTAAAACAATGGTTTCCGGTTTGGATGATCCTGTCATGTCGTTTCCCCTGATTATAGGTTGTATTGATTTTGCCGAAGTAACGCATATTCACGCCATGGCGACAAGAAGATGGATGAAAAATCCGCAAATGACGGAATGAGAAAGCCTGATCAGAATACATTCACATAATTCGGTACTGTTATACCGAATGAATTGACAA
>CBIHMD010000261.1:0-4747 GCA_966210655.1 uncultured Thalassospira sp. | reverse complement strand
GGGCTCGGTGATGGGTTTGAGGATGTGGCACGAAGGACTGGATTCCCGCGTGCGCGGGAATGACGGTTTTTTGGTGAGGGCTTTCCACCCGTTCGTCACTCCCGCGAAGGCGGGAGTCCATGGGGCTGCGGGCTCGGTGGCTGGTTTTGACGTTGCGGCGCGGCTGACTGGATACCCGCGTGTGCGGGAATGACGGAGTGGTGTGTGGTGTGGCGGGGCCGAAGGGTTCCTCTCGCGCTGCTCGCCAAGCTGTGATCGGGGCTTGATTTCCGATTATCTTCAAAGCCGTTTACACCGGATGGAAAGATCAATCCGGAGATAAGCAGATGTTGAAATCGGTTGTTATGGGCGGCGGGATTGCGATGGCGATGCTGGCAGGGTTTGCCGCCCCGTCGCAGGCAGCCCCGCAGGTTATCGAAATCACGCAGGTGCCCTGCCAGTTTCTGGAGCCCGAGGGCACCAACCATCATTACACCAGCACCAAGAAAGCCGATTGCGTCGCGATCAACAAGGAAAGCGGTGATCAGCGCGTGCAAAAGGCCGGCGAGATGACGCTGGCACCCGGTGATTACATTTTCCGGGTCTCCAATGATGGTGTGCCCTATGAGGTCGGTTTCTGGCTGCGCGACAAGGATTACGACTGGACCGACAAGATCCTGAGCCAGAAGATTTCGGTGTCGGGTGGTGGGTTGTTGCAGGGCAAGACCAAGGATTATGCGGTCACGCTTACGCCCGGTGAGTATCTTTATAGCTGCCCGCTTAATACCACGCCCAATTACAAGCTTGTGGTGAAGTGAACTCCCTGATCTCCACCACCTGACCCGCATGTGCCCCCACACATGCGGGTTTTCTTTTGGCGGGTTTTCTTTGTTTGCGCGAGATAAGGCGCGGGCGTAGTCTGAGCCCCGCCATCCTTAACAACGCCCCGGATCGAGATGCCCCAAAGCGAGCTTGAAAAAATGAAGGCAGGGCAGTGGTATAGCTGCCTTGACCCGGAACTGGACGCGATGCGGGCACGCGCCCATGACGCGGTGCATGAACACAGCATCCTGCCGCCCGCGGAACGCGGCAATATCGGGCCGAAGCTGCGCGCGCTGTTTGCGGAATGTGCCGAAGACGTTCGGATCGAAACGCGGTTTCATTGCGCATACGGGGTCAATATCCACCTTGGGCGCGATGTGTTCATCAATGTCGGCTGCACGATCCTTGATACCGCGCCCGTGATCATCGGTGATCATTCAATGCTGGGCCCGAATGTGCAGATTTACTGCGCGCAGCATCACAAGGACCCGGAGCTTCGAAAGCAGCATCTTGAAATCGCCCTGCCGGTGACGATTGGCCGGAATGTCTGGATCGGTGGTGGTGCCATCATCCTGGCCGGGGTCAGCATCGGCGATGATGCGATTGTCGGGGCGGGTGCGGTGGTGACGAGGAATGTCGCGCCGGGCGTCACCGTTGTTGGCAACCCGGCGCGGGTGATTTAGGCGCAGGAAACTAGGCGCAGGAGTCTAGGCACAGACCGTTGGCAGGTCATATTCACCGCGAATGCGGGTCAGGCCTTCGACGAGTTCGCGACGCCGTGCCTCGGCACCAGTGGTGTCATCGATTTTGGGATCGGCGGCGATGATGGCGGGGTAAAGGCCGCGTGCGGTGTCTTCCTGTGCCTGATCGGAATAGGTGATGGCCTGAAGCCACAGACCGGCAAGCGCATAATCCGCATTGGATGACCCGGTTGCGGTGGTGGCGTTTGAAAGCGCGGTTGCGTGATCGCATTTGGCAAGGGCGGTCAGCCCGGCAAAGGCATCATCACCGATTTTGGCGCGGATGCGATCCTGCTTTTCCTTTTGGGCGGCCCTGAAGGTTTCTTCCTGCTGCGCATCGGCAGCCGCCCCGGATATCGCCCCGGCAGTAGCCCCGGCGGTCACCCCGTAAACGGTGGACCGTGCGGCGGCCTCGACCGGGTTACCGCCAAAGATCGCGGCAGTCACAAAGCCGCCAACCGCACCCGATATCCCGCCAATCCCGGCACCGCGCCCGGCATATTCGCCGGTTTTCCCCGTACAGCCCGAAACGGCAAAGGCAAGGATAAGGGCAGTTGCGGGGGCAAGAAAGGGAAAGCGCATCGGGGGCTCCTGATTATCGGAAGTTGTGTTGCGATGAGGTTACACCGGAAAACGGGGCAGCGGGAAGGCAAAGTGAATGGGCCGCAGGTGGGTTATTTTCCGACCCCGACCCTGATCGCGAGTTTGCGAAGCGGGCCGATGCGGTTGATCGCGGTCAGCCCGGCATAGCGCAGATCGCGCAGCGTTTTGGGTTCAAACATCGAGGCGCGGTTGAGAAGATCAATACCGCCAACCCGTGCGAGTGTTTTGGGAAGCTGCCTGCGTTCGTAGGATTTGAGCAACGTGGTTGCGCCGATATCCTCGCCCTTGAGCCGTGCCTTTGCCATCAGGTCGGCCAGGGTTTCGATGTCGTGCAGGCTCATATTAAGCCCCTGTGCGCCAATCGGCGGGACGACGTGGGCGGCCTCGGCGACCAAGGCAAGCCTTGCCGAAATCAGGCGTGACGGGACTTGCGAGATCATCGGCCAGACCGCACGCGGGCTTGCGACCGTAAGCGGGCCGAACAGATGCATCGTGTCGTGGGTGATTTCAGCCGAAAGGGTGGCGTCATCCATGGCGGCAAGCTGTTCGGCACGTTTGGCGGGCGTCATCCAGACCACGGACGAGCAGGGTTTGCCATCAAGATCAGGCATTGGCACAAGGGTTAGCGGCCCGCCAGTGCGGTGGATTTCAGTCGAGATATTGTCATGCGGTTTGTCGTGGGTGACGACAAAGACCAGCGCGTTTTGATCATAGGCCCAGCGGCGATGCTTGATCCCGGCAAAGTCGCGAAGCGATGAATTGCGGCCATCGGCGGCCACGACCAGCTTGGCGCGCACGGTTTCGCCGCCGGATAATGTCGCCTCCCCATAACGGGCGGTGCCCATAAAGCCGGTGACGGTGGTGGCAAAGCGGAAATCGACATTGGGTAGCGTTTCAAGTTTCGCCATCAGCGAAACACGCGCGGCCTTGTTCGAGACGTTCCAGCCAAAGAAGCCCTGATTGGTTTCGGCCCCGTCAAAATCGGCTGTTTCGCGCGGGGTCATTTCATTGCCCCCGGCATCGACGATGCGCATGACGCGAAGCTCGGCACCCGTCGGTTTGATCGCGTCCCAGACGCCGGCCTTTTTAAGGGTTTCGATGCCCGGTTGCAGGAAGGCGGTGGTGCGCAGATCGGTTCCTTCGCCAATGTCGGCGGGGGCGGGATCGACGATCATGATCCTGTGTCCGTCGGCGGCAAAGCGGGCCGCCGCACTCATGCCGGCGATGCCGCCGCCTGCAATCAGAATATCGGTTTCGATCATGTCTTTATCCCTGTTTTATTCGGGCTTCATTCGGGATTCAAATCCGCGCGCAGTGTCGCATGTTGGTGTACGGGCTGCAATGCGCCCGCAATGTGCCTTGAGGTGAGATTATACGCAATGGCTTTGGCGGGTGGTTTGATGCAGATCGGGGCAGGACGAAAATTATCGCGACGGATGGCTTGCCCCGCGTGGCGGTTTTGGCCATTTTGGGCGCACAAAATCTTTGACCGTGAAAGGGTTGGTTATGCTGGCATGGGTTTATCTGTTGGGTGCGATCTGCCTTGAAGTGGTCGGGACGGTGTCGCTTAAACTATCGAACGGGTTTACCGACTGGCGGTTTGCGGTTCTGACCCTGTCGCTTTATGGCGTCAGTTTCTGGGTGCTTTCGCTCACCCTTCGCACCCTGCCGGTCAGCACGGCCTATGCCGTTTGGTCGGGCCTTGGCACGGCGGCGGTCGCCGTGATTGGCGTGATGTTTTTCAAGGAACCGATGAGCGCGTTCAAGGTGGTATTCCTTCTGATGATCATTGGCGGGGTGATCGGGCTGAACGCGGTGGGCGGCAAGCATTAGGATTGCGGATCATGAGGCGACGGGCAGGGGTGCCGTTACCTCGACACAGCTTTGAAGATCGCGGGTGATATCGGTGTGACGCGGTTGCCAGCCGAGTTCGCGGATGGCCTTCTGGCTGCTCATGCGGTGGCTATGCGCCAGACCCCGTGCCCATTGCCCGTATTCGCGGGCGATGTCATCGGGGCTGATATGCACGACCTCGCAATCAGTTCGGCCAAAGGTTTTGGCGATCTGGCGGGCAAGATCGCCGGTCGCGATGCCCTCGATGCCAACCCCGATATAGCTTTGGCCGCGCTCGCCGTTTTCAAGCACCAGCCGGTACAGATCGGCCAGATCATCAGCATGGATCAGCGGCCAGATGACCGAACCATCGCCGACAATCCGGACGCGGTTTTCATCGCGCGTCCTGCGTGCCATGTCATGCAGCGCCCCGCCCGGCAGGAACGTCAGCGTGCCCGTTTTCGCCACATAGTCGCTGCCGGCCAAAGCGGTCCCGTCCACCGTCGTATAGGTAACCGTCGCCGGGAGCGTCACGGGCCTCGACAGCGTGACCGTGAAATGGACAAAGCCGTCGCGTCCCTCGAACCCGATCGTATCGAGGACCGAGAGGGCCGGAGCGTCGTCGTCGACGATCGTCCCCGTTCCGCGGCTGTCCGTCAGCAGAGCGTTCACGGGATTCGTCAGGTCCAGGAAGAACACGTCGTCGAGCTCCTGGATCGTGTCCGCGATGACCGAAACGGTGATGGTCTGCGTCAGCGGCCCACTGGGAG
>CBIHMD010000260.1:0-4754 GCA_966210655.1 uncultured Thalassospira sp. | reverse complement strand
CCTGATAGACTGATGTATCCTCGGATTCCCAGATGATTTCCGGGTTCACGAGTTTCAGCGGCTGGGGCTTTTCCTTGTCATCGGAAACATCCATGACAACCACGCGCTTCATCACGCCGATCTGGGGTGCGGCAAGTCCGATACCCGGTGCCGCATACATGGTTTCAAGCATGTCATCGAGCAATTCACGGATTTCGTCATTCACCTCGGCCACCTCTTCGCATTCCTGCTTGAGGCGGGGATCGGGAACAATGAGAATGTCGCGCAGGGCCATGTGTCTTCTGTCCGGGTTTGGAAATCTATGCGTTCATCGCATTATAGCGAAATCAGCGCTCCGAGATAAGGTCTCGGCACAGGTTAGTCAAGCAACAGCCCGATATTACCGCGCAACTCACCCATGTTCGGTACCGGTATGAGCCGTTTCATCGTCATCATCATCGGTTTGAGCTGCCAGCATATCGGAAGGTGCGCCAAGCAACTCGGTCTTGGTAATTTCACGCACATGGGTTTCCGCATGAAGCGGTTCTTCGATGGCCCGATCATCGGCAACGATATGCTTTTCCTTAAGCTTGCGAGCCGAAACCAGTACCGTTCCTTCAAGCGTGCCAAGGGTCTTGTTGTAGTTTTTGACCGTGCTTTCAAGCGACTTGCCCATAGAGGCAAAGTTTTTGGCCAGCGTCCCCAGACGATCAAAAAGCTGCTGACCGATTTCGCTGATATCGCGAGCATTTTCGGCCAGGGCTTCCTGACGCCAGCCATAGGCCACTGCCTTGAGAAGCCCGAGCAAGGTTGTCGGCGTTGCCAGAATAACGCCATCGCGGAAGCTGTCTTCGATCAGGCGGGGGTCGCGTTCAAGCGCTGCCGAGAAGAAGCTCTCGCCGGGCAGGAACAGGACAACAAACTCGGGAGAATCGACCGATTTCCAATAGGATTTCTTTGAAAGGTCGGAAATCACCTTGCGCACATTGGTGACGTAGGTGCCCATCAGGGCTTCGCGGCGGATATCGTCGTGCTTTTCCTCGATCGCCTCAAGATAGGCCGATGTCGGGGCCTTGGCATCGACAACGATGTTTTTACCACCCGGCAGGTGAATAACCATGTCGGGCTTTTGCGCGCCTTCGTCAGTATTGAAATGCACCTGTTCTTCGAAATCGCAATGTTTGAGCATCCCGGCCAGTTCCACGATCCGGCGCAACTGCAATTCACCCCATTTGCCAGATACCGACGAACTTGACCGCAGGGCGGAACTGAGCGTCTGGGTTTCCTTGGACAGGCGGGTTTGCGATTCAACCAGCTGGCCGACCTGATTACGCAATTCGCCATAAGCTTCCTTGCGCGAATTTTCCAGTTCGTTGACCTTGGTATCGAAAGCCTGCAAGCGTTCCTGAATCGGTTTGACAAGCCCGTCGATCGCCTGCTGGCGTTTTTCCAGATCGCCTTTGGCCCCTTCCTGCATGCGCGAGAAATTTTCGCGCGCCAGCTTCATGAACTCGTCATTGTTGACTTTAAGTGCGTCAGACGACAGCGCCTTGAAGCTATCAAGCAGTTTGGTGCGCGCATCATCAAGCATCGCGAGCTTTTCGGTGGTGGCTTCGCGTTCTTTTTCCAGTCTGGTTTCGGCAATAGCGCGTTTTTCGGATTCTTCGGAAAGCCGGTTACGTGTGGTTGCCAGTTCGGATACCAGTTCGCGGCGGGTTTCGTCGGCCTGATCAAGTTGTGCCGCCAGCAAGGCGGTTCGCGACTCTGCCTCGGCCATCGCGGCTTCTTTGGTGCGTTTGACCATCAACACACTGAAAACCAGTGCAACGACAAATGCCGCAATTGCGCCCGCTGCAAGAGAAATCGGATCCATATTCCCACCGTTTGGTTATAACCTGATTTCTTTGTATCTGTTTTGTTCCATTAAATCCAGAATGCAACCGCATTGATGTATCGATGCGAAGTGTGGCAAATCGCCAGATCATGACTGGCGATAGCACGATAATATCACTATGTTTCAATTACCTACTTCAGGGAATGCCGTATCCCGGTATCCAGACAGGATCACCGGGCGTGTTTGGTCGTGGCCCACATAATCAAACCGGCCGGCAGGCAGGAGAATCAGAATTGTATCGTGCCAGTTGCCGTGCATTTTGCCCCCCGCCTTAAGTTGTATTCCCTGAAATTCATCAGCGCACTAGCATAGGGCGCAAGCGACAGGAACCGATTTACGCCATACCGTCCGGCTGATCTTGCATCGCCCGTTCGGTCATCTTGCAACAAAGTTGCGATTGGAAAAACCGGTATCTGGCACGCACAAGAATATCGTACCGGCCCAAAGACCTTTCAGCGGGCAGGCGACCGGTGCGAACGCACAGACAACAGGAAACGAACAAGAGGCCATATATGTCTGCGAACGTTTATCCCGTCTCCGACGACATCGCGAAGGGCGCGCTGATCGACAAGGCAAAATACGACGCCATGTACAAGCAGTCGGTCGAAGACCCCGAAGGCTTCTGGGGCGAACACGGCAAGCGCATCGACTGGATCAAGCCGTTTACCAAGGTCAAGAATGTCAGCTTTGACGCCAAGGACCTTTATATCAAGTGGTATGAAGATGGCACGCTGAACGTTGCTGCCAACTGCCTTGATCGTCATCTGGCCAAACGTGGCGACCAGACCGCGATCATTTTCGAAGGCGACGATCCGTCCGTTTCCGAACATATCACTTACAAAGATTTGCATGAACGTGTCTGCCGGTTTGCCAACGCGCTGAAATCAATGGGTGTCGGCAAAGGCGACCGCGTTGTCATTTACCTGCCGATGATCCCGGCCGCAGCGGTTTCGATGCTGGCTTGCGCGCGCATCGGTGCGATCCATTCCATCGTGTTTGGCGGCTTTTCTCCCGAAGCCCTGGCAGGGCGCGTTGAAGATTGTGGTGCCAAGGTTGTCATCACCTCGGACGAAGGCCTTCGTGGCGGGCGCGGTGTGCCGCTGAAACGCAATGCGGACGAAGCCCTTTCCCATCCGGGCGTCAAATCGGTCGAGAAGCTTGTTGTCGTCAAGCATACCGGCAAGGACATTGCATGGAATGATGCCCGCGACGTCTGGTATCATGAGGTTTGCGAGGCAGCATCCCCCGATTGCCCACCCACCGAGGTCAATGCCGAAGACCCGCTTTTCGTTCTTTATACATCGGGTTCGACCGGCAAGCCGAAGGGCGTTTTGCATACGTCGGGCGGTTACCTTGTTTATGCATCGATGACCCATCAGTATGTCTTTGATTATCACGACGGTGATATTTACTGGTGCACGGCCGATGTCGGCTGGGTCACCGGGCACAGCTATATTGTTTACGGGCCGCTTGCCAACGGGGCGACGACCCTGATGTTTGAAGGCGTGCCGAGCTATCCGGATGCATCGCGTTTCTGGCAGGTGTGCGAGAAGCACAAGGTCAATATCTTCTATACCGCGCCGACCGCGATCCGTGCCCTGATGCGCGAAGGCGAAAGCTGGGTCAACAAGGCCGATCTTTCCAGCTTGCGCATCCTTGGCTCGGTGGGTGAACCGATCAACCCCGAAGCCTGGGAGTGGTATCACGAGCATGTCGGCAAACGGAACTGCCCGATTGTCGATACCTGGTGGCAGACCGAAACCGGTGGCATCCTGATTACGCCGTTGCCCGGTGCCACCGACCTTAAACCGGGTTCAGCGACCTTGCCGTTCTTCGGGATCGAGCCCGGCCTTCTGGATAACGAGGGCAAGGAACTGACCGGGGCGACCGACGGCAACCTTGTGATCAAGAAAAGCTGGCCTGGTCAGATGCGCACGGTTTATGGCGATCATGAACGGTTTATCCAGACCTATTTCAGCACATTCGCCGATGTCTATACCACCGGTGATGGCGCACGCCGTGACGAGGACGGTTATTACTGGATCACCGGACGTGTGGATGACGTAATCAACGTATCGGGCCACCGCATGGGCACGGCCGAGGTTGAAAGTGCACTGGTTGCCCATCCCAAGGTGGCCGAGGCCGCCGTGGTCGGCGTACCGCACGACATAAAAGGACAGGGCATCTATGCCTATGTCACGCTGAATGCCGGTGAAGAACCGACCGACGAGCTGCGCGGCGAGCTGGTCAAATGGGTCCGCAAGGAAATCGGTCCGATTGCCAGCCCCGATTATATCCAATGGTCGCCGGGACTTCCAAAAACCCGTTCGGGCAAAATCATGCGCCGTATCCTGCGCAAGATTGCGGCAAACGAATATGACCAGCTTGGCGATACATCAACCCTTGCCGATCCAGGTGTTGTCGATGACCTGATCGAAAACCGCCAGAACCGGAAATAATCCGGAACTGCGTAAAACACACAGATCAGGATTTCAGGACAAAACCCGCCGTTATTTCGGCGGGTTTTTCCGTTTTGGGGCAGTTTTTTTTTCAAAGCTTGCGGCAAATAGGATGGATGCAGGTGGGGCACTGGTGCGATGCCCGGCGGTTGTTCCACATTTTAAATTGGTATAGGTACAGCCTGCTGCGTTGCAGCGCCGTTATGGACGCATTGATGGTTGATTGCATGAAACCGTGCAAGGATGGCTGTCATTTCTGCCTCCTGATGACATTCCAGCCCCGGGGACAGACTGGGCTGTTTGATACGGAGATGTTCTGTGAATACCGATTTCCTTCCGCGCTTGCGGGCCGAATGGCTCGGCAATATCCGTGGTGATGTGCTTTCGGGCCTTGGGGTAGCACTTGCCTTGATCCCCGAAGC
>CBIHMD010000259.1:0-4761 GCA_966210655.1 uncultured Thalassospira sp. | reverse complement strand
CACCAAACACCACCCAGCCAATCGCGGCGCGTGCCTCGGCACCGGCACCGGAACCAAGAACCAGCGGCAACCCGCCCAGCACGGTTGAAATCATCGTCATCATGATCGGGCGCAAACGGATCATCGCCGCATCATGCACGGCTTCGCGCACTGATTTGCCCGCATCGCGCAACTGATCGGCAAATTCGACAACCAGAATGCCGTTCTTGGCCATAAGCCCCACCAGCATCACCAACCCGATCTGGCTATAGATATTGATCGATGTCCCGCTAAGACCCAGCGCATAAATCGCCGCCGCCAACCCGAACGGAACGGTCAGAACCACAACCAGTGCCGACATGAAACTTTCAAACTGCGCGGCAAGGACCAGAAGCACCACAAGTACCGCAATCAGGAAGGTGATCTGCACATCATGCGATGTTTCGCCAAGTGTCGCCGCATCGCCAAGGAACAAAACCCCGACACCGGGCGGCAGAACCTGATCGGCAACTTCGTCAATATCCTCTACCGCCTGCTGGAGAGTATAATCAGGCGCAAGATTACCCGAAATCTTGACTGCACGTTGCTGTCCTTCTCGCTCAAGCTCGGAAGCAACCGCTTCTTCATTCAGGCTGATCACCGATGACAAAGGAAGAATTCGCCCGTCACTATTACTGACAAACAGATTTTCCAGATCGGAAGGATCATTGATGCTGCCGACACTGCTCCGGAGTTTTATAGGGATGTTTTCGTCATCAACCGTAATCTCGGTAACTTCGTATCCTTCGATCATGGTGCGAAGTGTCGTATCAAGGCTTTCGATTGGAATGCCAAGGTCAAAGGCCCGCTGCCGGTCAATATTCACCAGCAATTGCGGCTGGGTCGTCTGGTATGAAACCCGAAGATCGATAAACTGGGGATAATTTGCTTCGAGTTCCCGCTGAAGATCGCGCGCATTGGCCGCCAATGTCCGGTAATTTGTTCCGGTAAGAGCAAATTCAAACGCTTCACCGGAACCACCGCGCAACCCCAGACTGTTGGGTTGATAGACAAAGGCCTGAACACCAGGCAACGCATCAAGACTGCCCTTAACAGAATCGCTTATATCCTGCTGACTGCGGCTGCGCTGATCCCATGGCACAAGAGGGGCAATTACAAGAGCACGGTTCGGGTCCCACAAGCCGACAATGGTATAAATGCTGGAGGCATCGCCGGATTCCACGATCGGCCGCAGAATGTTTTCCACAGTTTCGACCTGCCGATCCATATAATCGATCCCGACCCCGTCCGGCCCGCGAAGAGATACCAGAATCCGCCCGCGATCTTCATCAGGCAACAGTTCCTGTGTCACGGTATTATATACGCCAAACGCAATCACACCGGAAAATATCGATGCAATCAGCGTAATCACCGGGAACCGCAATACCCATTCAAGAATATGCTTGTAAATACCCGAACAGAAATAGCCGATCCGTTCGAGAAAATTGGGCTCGGCATTCTGATCGCCATCATGCGGATCAATATGCTTGAGCCGCGACGCCAGCATCGGACAAAGGGAGAGCGCCACGAATGAAGATACCGCGACCGAAAAAGCCAAAACAAAACCAAACTCCCGAAACAGGCGTCCGGCTGTACTTGGCAAGAAGGAAATCGGAACGAATACCGATACCAGCGTCAATGTCGTTGCGATGACGGCAAAAAACACCTGACGTGTCCCAAGGACAGCCGCCGCCATCGAACCGAGCCCCTGATGGCGGCGGCGCTGGATATTTTCCAGAACCACAATCGCATCATCAACAATCATCCCGGTCGCCAGAACAAGTGCCAGCAGCGTCAGGATATTGATCGAGAACCCCATCATCCAGATGGCCGCAACTGTACCAACAAGGGCAATAGGGATCGTGACTGTCGGGATCAGGGTCGCTGTAAAGGATCGCAGGAAAAGATACAAAACTGCAATCACGATAATGATCGCCAGCGCCAGACTGCTCAGCACTTCCCAAAGAGCACCTTCAATAAACACGGCATCATCGGAATTTACAAAAACATCAATGTCGTCGAGCTGTTTGTTAAGCTGTTCTGCAACGGCGCGAATCCCGTCCGAAATGGCAATCGTGTTCGACTGCGCCTGCCTGACGACGCCAAGCCCGATCACAGTCCGGCCATCAAGACGCACATAGGACGTCGCATCATCCGGCCCGTAATAGACATCCGCCACATCGCCCAAACGGACCTGATTGCGGATGAACATCTGTTTGACGTCTTCAACCTCCCATACCGACGCATCGGCACGGACAAATAGCTTCTGATCGCTGGAATCAAAGCTGCCCGCAGGGATATCGAACTTGGCGGTTTTCAAAACATCCGCAACGTCCTGAACCGAAAACCCGTAACTGGCCAGTCGCAAGGGATCGACCCGGATATGGAGAACTTTTTCACGTTCGCCATTGATCGTGATTTCGGCAACACCGGGCACCGAAAGCAGCGCCGGGCTGATCTGATCATCAACGATATTGGCAAGCTCTTCCTCGGTCAGGCGATTGCTGACAACCGCCAGGCGCATGATCGCACTCGCATCGGCATCTGCCTTGACCACACGAACATCCTCGACCTCGTCAGGCAGGCTGCGACCAGCCCGGCTAACGGCTTCGCGAATATCGTTGGCGGCATCATTGATTTCCATATCGGGATAGAATTCAACGCGAACCCGTGAACTGCCTTCCTCGCTGTTTGAACTGATGCGTTTCACACCACTGACCCGCGAGGCAGCCCCTTCGAGGATACTGGTAACCTCGGCATCCACGGTTTCTGGCGACGCACCGTCATAGGTGGCATAGACCGAGACAATCGGTTGATCCACATTGGGCAATTCGCGAATTTCAACGCCCAGCATGGCCGCAAGACCCGCCAGAATGATCAGAAGCGATACCACCGAAATAAGAACCGGCCGACGAATACTGAGCGAGGCAAGGTCGTTCTGATTTTCGTCCTGCATGTTACGACCCTTCGCCGGTGCCGTTGCGCTGGGCAACACCGGTTTCATCGCCGCCGCGGATAGTTGCCGCAACATCGCGGCCCGGCCTCAGGCGAAGCACGCCTTCAACCACCACCAGATCACCCTTGGCAATCGGCCCGTCAAGCAGGATGCGCCCCTGCGTCCTTTTCACGACGCGAACCGGGACACGTTCGACCTTGTCATCCTTGATCCGCCAGACATAGGTGCCGCCATCCCCCCACAGAACCGAAATTTCCGGGACCGAGGGATAAGTCTGGCCTTCGATATCGACATAAACCGCAAAGGACATCCCCGAAAGAAGACGCCCGGTCGGGTTCGGGATGCGCGCGCGCACCCTGAATGTCCGGCTTTCGGGATCGATACGGCTGGCGATTGAATCAACCGTCCCCTCAAACCATTCCCCCGGCAGGCTCCAGGTTTCAACCCGAAGCGACTGACCGATCTTCACATTGTCAAACCGGGTTTCGGAAACTTCAAAATCAACCAGAACACTTTCGACGTTATCAAGCGTCGAAATCACGGTCGAACTGTCAACGCGGTCGCCCGGTTCGACCTGCGGAATACCGACAATCCCGTCAAACGGCGCAAGAATGGTCCGGTCGGCAAGGTCAACCTCGGCCTGATCCAGCCGGATGCGCGCCTCGGCAAGGGCGGTGCGTGCCGCATCCACCTCGCTTGCCGATACCGCGCCAAGCGGACGGGCCTGCTCGTACCGGTCCAGAAGCTGGCTTGCATCCTTGACCTGCACCGATGCCAGATCACGCGCCAGCCGTTCCCGATCCGAATCAAGGATCAAAAGAACTTGCCCGCGCGATACCTTTTCACCAGCATGAAACAGAACATCACTGACTTCACCCGAAACCGCCGGATAAATCGAAACGCCCAGTGTCGACCGACCGGTTCCGACGGCCTCGACAACGGTTTTTTCTTCCATGATGCTGGCATATTCGGCGATCACCGGCAGGGCGGGATTTCCCGAACGGCTGGCGCTATCGGTCCCGGCAACGCTTCCTGCCCCGACAAAAGGCAACATTCCCCTGTCATAGGCAAACCAGCCGCCACCGGCCACGGCAATAACCAACAGAAATACAACTAGCCTACCTGTGCGCGACATCAAATGTCCGTTCTTGTGTGTTCTGGAATCATGCAAAGACATCGCTGAAAATGTCTTATTGTCAATACAATAGACCTTACGTCAGTTCCCCGTAGGCAGCGACCGGAAAATTGTATCAGAAATGTCGCAACTTGTACTTATCAGGTAATAGGCAGATTTGCCCTGTCCGGATCACTTTCCCCCCGCCAAAAGGACAAAAGCCCATGCAATCCTGCACGGGCTTCTGGCTGATTGAATTGTGTGACCCGTTATCCGAAACGGCAAAAACCGGACAGATCAGGCTGCCCCGCGAATATATTGCGCCGGGAAATCGACAAGATTGGACGCCTCGTCCATCTCGTCGTCATCCGTATCAGAACGGCTTTCATCGCTGGCCGCAGATTCCACCGCCCGGTCAAGCGATCCCGAAAGTTCCGTCACATCACGATCAACCTCATCGGCCCGGCGCGTCAGATCGATGCTCAGCTTCCGCGTCACCTCGATATCGCGCGATACCTCGTGGATGGCGTTGCTGACATGAAGGGCTGCATCACTGGCCGATGCAATCGCAAGACTGATTTCCTCGGTCTCGCGGCGCTGATGTTCGACATCACCTGCTACTTCTTCGGAAATGGCCATCATGTCGCGCACCGTCACGCCAACATCTTCCATC
>CBIHMD010000258.1:0-4765 GCA_966210655.1 uncultured Thalassospira sp. | reverse complement strand
GTCTTAAGCTCGCTTAGTTTGTCGGCCCAGGCCAGAAGCCATTTCGAACCTTCAAAAAGCTCGCCCTGAAAATCGGTGCGGATGCCATAACACAGCACCGGAACGCCAAGCTTGTCGGCGACATCGGAAAGCTGCCAGACCTGATCCTTGGTCAGGAATTGCGCCTCGTCCACCAGCACGCAATCAATCCGGCCCTCATCAAGCTTTTCCCTGATCAGGGCGCAAAGATCGGTAGTGCCTTCAAACAAAACCGCCGGGGCTTCAAGGCCGATGCGCGATGCGATCTTGCCAACACCAAACCGATCATCAAACGCCGCGGTCAGCAGAAGCGTCTGCATGCCGCGTTCCTGATAGTTGAAGCTGGATTGCAGAAGTGTGGTCGATTTGCCCGCATTCATCGACGAATAATAAAAGAACAGCTTGGCCATGATTCCCCCTCAAGATCGTTATTGGGGAATAGCCGATCAATCGGGATTGTTCAATATGACAACGACACCCAGAAACGGTTATCCGCCATTGCGGCCAATATCGATGTCGCGCAACTCACGACGCATGAAATCAAGGAGCGACTGGATTTTGGCACTGCGCGTCACACCGGCCGGAAACACGGCAAAAACTTCAAGATCGGGTAATTTGCAGTTCGGCAGAACATGCACCAGATCACCGCGCGCAATTTCATCGGCAATATCGCAAAACGGCACAACCGCAAGCCCATGCCCGCCGCGCAGGAATTGCAGGCGCGCAGTTGCGTTATCAACCCGGACACTACCCGAGACCCGAATGGATTTTTCCTGATCATCACAGGTGAGACGCAGGGTTTCGGGCACCCGGCTATACATTACCCAGTCATAATCGGCGAGCTGTTCGGGGGTTTCGGGCAGACCTGCGCGCGCCACGTACCCCGCCGACGCCGCAACGATCCGGTGGGTCTGATACAGCTTGAAGCTTTTAAGGTCAGAACTTTTGAGCGGCCCGGACCGAATACCAATATCAATGCCCCGCCCGATCAGATCGACAACCTCGTCAGATAGATGAACATCAATCGCCACCCCCGGGTAAGTCTGGCGAAACCGGTCAAGGATCGGCACTATCCGAAGTATGCCCAGATGCACCGATGAGGTGATCGATATCTTGCCGACCGGCTCGTCACGCAGGACTTCGACCCGCTTGCGGGCGGCCTCGGCCTCAAGCGCAATCGTCCGGCAACTGTCGTAATAACGCGTTCCGGCATCGGTCAGGCTGAAATTACGCGTGCTGCGCCGAAGCAGCGGCACACCAAGCTTGGCTTCAAGCTGCCGGATTTGATGGGATACCGCAGCACGGCTCAGCCCCATCTTGCGCGCCGCAGCAGAAAACCCGCCATCTTCCACCACACGGGCGAAAATCATCATTGCCCGAACTTCATCCAGTGCCGACATTTCATACGCTCATTTAATTTGACAATCTGTCCAATTCTTCGATCTCCCGCAAATTAGATCAGCATCCTATCCTTGGTGCAAATCCTATTCACATATTGAGGACCAAAACGATGCGTATTCTGATGATTGTGACGTCCCACGACAAAATGGGCGATACCGGCCACAAAACCGGTATCTGGCTTGAAGAACTTGCCGCCCCCTATTTCCGGTTCCGCGATGCCGGTGCCGATATCACGCTGGCATCCCCCAAGGGCGGTCAGCCGCCGCTTGATACCAATAGCCAGGTTCCCGATGCCCTGACCGAGGCCACCAAACGGTTTGAAGGTGATGCCGACGCCCAGAAAGCATTCGCCAACACCGTGAAACTTGATGGCCTGAAAGCCGATGATTATGACGCACTGTTTTATCCCGGCGGTCACGGGCCGCTTTGGGATCTGGCGATTGATGCCAAATCCATCGCCCTGATCGAGGCATTTGTCGCACAGGACAAACCGGTTGCCGCCGTCTGCCACGGCCCGGCTGCGTTCGTTAATGCCAAAACCAAAGACGGTAAGCCGCTGGTGGCGGGCAAAAAAGTCACCGGTTTCACCAATGACGAGGAAAAGGCCGTCGGTCTTGAGAAAGTCGTGCCGCTTCTGATCGAGGACGAATTCACCAAACAGGGCGGTCTTTATGAACGCGGTGATATGTGGGCGTCCCATGCCGTTGTCGATGGCAAACTGGTGACCGGCCAGAACCCGGCATCAAGCGATGCGGCCGCCGACGCGGTTGTCAGATTGCTGGGTAAATAATTGCTTGACCTTCCAGCAACTGGAAGTCCCATAGTCGGATCATCGAATCCAAACTGATGGACCCACCGGAATGCTGAAACTGAAAGTCGATGAAATGAGCTGCGGCCATTGCGCTGCCACTGTTACCAAAGCCGTCGAAGGCGTTTCCGGCGTTGAAAAAGCCGATATCGACCTTGCCAAGGGCGAAGTAACCGTGACCGGCAATCCCGATGTCGCAGCCCTGATCGCCGCCATTGATGATGCCGGTTACCCGGCTCGTGAACTGGCCTGATCCATCAATATATATCCAAGCAAAAGGCCGCCCCGATGGGCGGCCTTTTACGTTTCGGTATTCGACAATCAGGTTTTGGGGCCATGTTCGATATCAGGCAGGAAAATCGCAAGGAAGCCGATCGCCGGTAACCAGGCACAAACCTGATAGACCGGCTCCAGCCCGAAATGGTCAGCCATCACGCCAAGAATGGCCGCACCAATCCCGCCAAGCCCGAAGGCGAGGCCAAAGAACAGCCCGGAAATCATGCCGATGCGTCCCGGCACAAGTTCCTGCGCATAGACAACAATCGCCGAAAATGCCGATGACAGGATCAGACCGATGGCAATCGAGAGCATCACGGTCGCCCCCAACCCGACATAAGGCAGGATCAGCGCAAAGGGCAGCGCCCCAAGGATTGATCCCCAGATCACCTTTTTGCGGCCAATCCGGTCGCCCACCGATCCGCCGATCAGGGTCCCCGCCGCGACCGAGGCCAGAAAGATGAACAGATAAATCTGCGCGTCGCCCTCGGACAGCGGGAATTTTTCCATGAGGTAAAAGACGTAATAGCTGGTGAAACTGGCAAGATAGAACCATTTCGACAGCATCAGGCAGAATAGAACCAGAAGGCCGCTAATCACCTGACGCCGTGCCGGAAGATTTGCCGCCAGATGAACAACACGCGGGCGGCGCACGGCATGGCCGTTGCGTTTATACCAGCGCCCAAGCAGCGTCAGGATCACAACCCCGGCCAGAGCAGCAAAGGCAAACCATGCCAGACTGCCTTGCCCGTATGGCAAAACGACTGCGACCACCAGCAACGGCCCGATGGCCGAACCGACATTGCCACCCACCTGAAACAGCGACTGCGCAAAGCCATGCGCCCCGCCGGATGCCAGACGCGCCAGACGCGAGGATTCCGGATGAAAGATCGACGATCCCACGCCGAGCATCGCACTGCCCATAAGCAGTATTCCATAACTGGTTGCCGAGGACAGCACCAGAAGCCCCGCCATCGACATCCCCATGCCGAACGGCAGCGAATAAGGTTGCGGCCGGCGGTCCGTGAAATGACCGATAAAGGGCTGCAACAGTGATGCCGTCACCTGATAGGTCAGGGTCAATAGACCAAGCTGCGCAAAGGATAGGTCAAAGCCGCCCCTGAACACAGGATAAGCCGCAACAAAAAGCGACTGGATCATATCGTTCAGCAAATGACAGAAACTGGCCGCGCCCAGAACCGGCAAAACGGTTCGGGTCACCTGCGGACGGTTAAGAACGGCTTCGTTCATCGGGGACCTCGTTGAAATGACATTAAACGCACCGTTGGCGCGTTGATCCTCATTATAAAAATTGCAAAACGGCCCACCACCGCGTTAGGGTCAATTTATTACGAGATTGGGCCAAATACGCGAGAAAAGCACAGATGTCATCATTTCGCGAAGTTCCAAGACCGATCATCGCATTGGGTACGGATTATCCCGATGGTCATGTGATTGCCGCCCACCGCCATGATCGCGATCAGTTGCTATATGGCATGACCGGGGTTTTGATGGCATCAACCCCGCAAGGTGCATGGATGATGCCGCCCCAGCGCGGCATGCTGATCCCCGCCGGGGTCATCCACGAGGTGCGCCTGTTTGGTGATGTCAAAATGCGGTCGCTTTATCTGCGCCCAGACCGGCTGGGCGCGACGGACAACCAGTGCAAGGTGGTCGGCATTTCATCGCTGATGCGTCATTTGCTGATCGAAGCGGTTGCCGTCCCGCCAGAATATGACATGGCAGGTCGTGATGGCGCGCTGATGGCCCTGATTGAACACGAAATCAAACGGTTGCCGGTCCTGCCGCTGTCGCTTCCGTTACCGGAACAGGTAGCATTACGGGAAAAATGCCGGGCGTTTCTGGCATCCCCGACCCCGCATGAGAGCATTGATGACTGGTGCAATCATCTGGGCATGAGCCGCCGGAGCTTTACCCGGCAGTTTCGCAAGGAAACCGGATCAAGCTTTGTCGAATGGCGTCAACAGGCCTGCATCCTTGCCGCTCTGCCACGACTGGCCACCGGTGAAGCCGTCACAACGATTGCGATGGACCTTGGCTATGACAATCCCGCCGCGTTCAGCAATATGTTCAAACGCATTCTTGGTGCATCTCCACGCGATTACCGGACCAATGATATTTAAGACCAGACAATGACAAAAGCCGCCCGTTTCGATCTGAAACAGGCGGCTTTTGCAATTCGTCTGATGATTGAAATCAGCCGAGAATTTTGTCGCGGAGCATCTGGTTGACCATGCCCGG
>CBIHMD010000257.1:0-4766 GCA_966210655.1 uncultured Thalassospira sp. | reverse complement strand
GCCGTTAAAGGGTTCGGAAATGTTGTCATCGCTTTCCTCAAAGCTGGTTGTGGCAGGATCCTGCTTCGATGCTCTGTAAGTGTAGCTCCAAGTTTCATAGGTGCGAAGCAGATCGTGACAATACCGCACGGTCTCGAATTCTGTCGTGACCTTCTGCATTTCCTCTACCCCATAATGCACGAGGATAAAGGAGTATATGAAGATCGCACGATGATCCTGCCAAAGGGACAATGTGTTCGGCAGACCGCGATCTCTCTCGCCCTGCGCAAACTCTTTATGTCTCCTCCACTCAATCAACCAGACATTATTCCAGGGCGCGAAAGCTTCATTGTTTTCGCAACGTTCCCAAGCCTTTTCCAAGGCAGGCAGAGTCTCAACCTCGGTCCAGAAACCTACAGCCCGATCATAATCAAAGAACCGATCAGGACCATTCGGTCTCGATCTTTCGTCAAGCGGCAGAGGACCCGCATTTGCTGCTCCTCCCAGAATAAGGAGGGCCAAAATGGATAGTTGTCCGACCTGCACAATCGCCCTGACTTTCGCCCAGAACTCGGAAATGTTCGTGACCGGCTTGGCCGAAGCACTGAACCCGTCAATGCTCGTGATCTTTGCGGCTGTCACCGGTTTATGGGTTTCGATATCCGGCCTGAAAATCGTCATGGGCAAGCTCGATCTGATCAATTTCGGTCATGAGTTGTTCTTTGTGATTCTAGCAGGCGGTTTACTTGCAGGCCAGTCCGGAGTGGTAACGCAGGTTTATAAAACCGGCATCAATACCATCAGCGGTGCTTCTGCCTTGGTCATGGATGCAGCTCGAAATACGGGCGGTGAAAGTTCGATCCCCCTGAAGGGCGAAGAAAACAATACCACCCTTTTCAAGCTCACCTCTCCGAATGCAGCCGACTTAGTTGTCCAGTCCTATGAGACCAAAACCAATAAGGAAGTTGGCGACGAATATCTTGGCATTGTTCGCCTTCTGTATGCGACCGAGAATGGGTTCCTCTCTGTCATGGACATGGGCAAAGAAATCTATATGTCCTTCTCGCTGGGCAATCTGACAGGTCCGCTCGCGGGGCTGTTGATTATGCTGATCTGGCTCATTCTGATCCTTGTCTATCTCAGTCAGGTTCTGGTCACACTATTCCGGGTGATGGTGCTGTCCGGAATGTCTCCATTCCTTTTGCTTGCCGTTGGCTTCGGCTGGGCGCGGGGCATGGTGTGGGCAAGTCTCAAAGCCCTGATGGCGGCCGGCATGGTGCTCTATGGCGCCACAATCGCGATCGGCTTTTGCCTGTTCTCTGTTTCTACCGTCGACGTAACTCAAGTCGATGGGATCACCATGGGCACCTTCTTTAGCGGACCCGGCTTCCTTGCGGTTCTGGTTGGTTTCATGGGGATCATTTTCGTCACCGAAGCCACGGCGATCGCCAACTCTATCGCCCAATCGCAATTCACCAACACTGCCGCCGCCGCGATGGTTGGCGGAACAATGGGCGCTGCATTCGGCCTCGCAAACAAGGTCAAACCGTTTCTGCCGCCTGCAGCGCAGGCCGCAATGAAATTCACAGACAAGCTTGAAGGCGGCGCAAGCAACTGGTCCGACGCGATGCAGGCCAGCAGGAACAATCCGAACATGATGGGCGATGCCAAATCATCCTTCTTCGGTGATTTGCGCAGTGTTTCGTCCATGGGCGACATGGGCAAATACATGGATGCCCTACGCAGAGGAGGGGTAGACCGTGGATAAGATCGATCTTTTCACCCTTGCAGCGCAGCTGGCGAAATCTCTGCATTCCGGGTTGAAGCGTTTGGGATTGATCCTGATTTATCTGGCGCTTTTGAGCCTCTTGTTAGAGCCGGAAGCAACACTGAATTTCTTAAAAGCCTTCTTCAAACTTGAAATTCGCGATCAGGCGCAACTCACAAGGCAGGCGATTCTTCTCCTGTTCTTTGCGGTCTGTATCTGGACCGGCATTCGATCTCTGTTTGCGATCCTGCCCGGGAAATCCGGCGTCGCCTCATCCCCTGACAAAACCAACGACATAGGTGCCAAATGATGAATTTGGATAAGAAAGCTCTGCTCAAAAATGTGCGTCATTATATCCTCCCCGAAATCGCCCATTGGCTGCGATTTGTTCTGAGGATTAGCAACTCCTATCTGGCCGCCACCTGTGGCCCCATCGGTGCCGGATTTCTCTTTGTGGTCTATTTTACCTCGGATAGCGGAATCTCAGTCTTCCGGGATATGGGATCAAGTTCGCCCGAGCAAATGCGAACCGGCGCGTATCAGGTTGTTGTCCTGCTGACGACGATCTGGGTCGTTTATATTGGCGCTTTTGTAACCTTCTTCAGCCGTTTTCCTTTCTCAACCAAAGTATCGAAGCACCCCGAAGAAATAGCTGTAGCGCGAACTGCTTTCCCCACTATCGAAGGAGAAAGCAAATGAAACGTCTGATCATTGTTTTTTCCGCTGTCGTCCTTCTCGCTGGCTGTGCAGTGACCGGTAAAGAAGTCGAAATGCCCAAAGAGGGCACCGGCACTGATGAAATGAAAAAAAGCCCATGTGTTTGCGAACCGATCCCTTTTAACAGCGGAGGCTTTGAATGGGTTGGTTAGGCAAGCTGCTTCAGAATATGCGCGATAGAAGGGCTGCATATCTTGAACAGAAAAACAACCAGGTAGCAGACAAGAAAGCGGACCAGCTCATTCCTGCCACCAATGGCCGGCACGGAATGGCCGTCGCTTCCGATCCGTTTTCATTTCAGGCAGCGCACAGACGTCTTGCCTGGATGCTTCGGATGTCGGCCGGCATGAATATCGCCCAGCTGGCATCTATCGTCGTTCTGGTGAGCGTCATCGCAGAAATGGTCCCTCTCAAGGAAAAGGTACCCTTCTGGATCATTCCCGCGAATGAGGACGTTGTCCGCTTCCAGATCAAGCCGGTTATCGAAGACGTCAATGCCTTTGACGTGGAGCTGGAAGGCAAGGCTCGGCGGTACGTCAAAGCCCGCCTTGAAATCGATGGAGTGACACAGAAGGAACGACAACGCGAAGTCTCCCGAATGACCGAAAAATCGGAATGGGAGGACTTCAAGAGAGAATGGATCGATAGCGGCAAAATCTCTCAGTCGATCAAGGACGGGCTGGATCGCGAAATTATCATCGAAAGCTCAAACAAGGTCGCAAGCCTGACGGGTGATTACAAGTTTGCGATCGACTTCAAGCGCATTGATCGACGCGACGGCCAACAGATCGGCGAACCACTCTCCTTAAGGGCGTACCTCTCGATGGTCACAAGCCCCAAAACCGTCACGCTCGAAAACAAATACATCAATCCTTTCGGGGTCACTGTCACGGACATGATTTTGAGAACCAGGGAGAGTTCATGATGAACGTATCCACCCGTCGCAAACCCGATTTTTCAGGCAACTCAGAAGCATTAAGGGGATGTTCCATGAGGCTCCCGAAAGCCCTCCGTATTACCATTCATGTCATCGGCACCCTGCTCTTTCTCGGGTATGTCGTTCTGTTTGTCATTCACTCGGCCAGTGCGCAAACGCCATCCGGTCGGCCGCCAATGCCAAATCAGGCACCTTTCTCTGAAAGTAGCACCGGCACGACGACAGCAGGTAGCAACAACGTTCCACAAACAGGCCAACAAGCGATGCCGGTCCCGCAATCGATCGTGGATCAGGCCCGTGATCAGTCAGAAGGCAATTTCGGCCCATTGATCCGGCCGCGCACCTCAGGGCAAGTTCAGGAAGCATGGGATTATGCAGAAGATGGCGATGCCGTCTATGTGACGGATCTGTGCGAGGAATGCACCTATAAGGTTCGCACCCGTGAATATGTCGTCACTATCCTTGAATTGCCGCGTGGCGAGAAAATCGACCGCACCGATATCGGCGATAAAGTGAGCTGGTCCATCGAGCGCCGGGGTGACAGACGGCTTGCCGTCAGACCCGCAAGCTATGGATATGACACGTCGCTTGTCGTCTATGGGCAATCCGGTCGAATTTATCCGTTCTATCTCCGCGCCGAAGGCGTGAACTCCCATAACATTCCCGATCTTGTCGTCAGGATAGCCGGCTCGGTGCAAATCGACACCTCGCTAGAAGTACCGATGGAAAACGGTACCGATACCGAAACAGTACCAAATAAGTATGGTGACAATACTGTTTCAGTTCCGAAGATGGACCTGCCCGCTTCATCTCAGGTCGAAGATGCCATTGACGGGCTCGTCAACACCAACCCGGGCACGCCGGAAGGCGACTTTGTTGCTGAAGCCAGGTTCAATCCGGACAGCCTTCGCGGCTGGGGGCAATATGAGCTTTGGGGCGATGACGAACTGGAACCGGTCACGGTCTTCAGAGACGATGAATTCACTTACATCAAGTTCGGCGACAAGTGGAAGGATCTGGAACTACCGACGGCCTATGTGGTGGTCGATGAATTTGACGAGCTGGTCAATACACGCGTCCAGGGCCAGACCTTTAACGTCGAAAGCACACAGAAGCTGATCACGCTCAAGAGCGGGTTCAAATTCATGTGCATCAAATATCTGGGGGCGTGAATGTCGATATATTCAGAAAAGAATTCTGTACACGATAGCCATCACGAGCAAACCGGAAATGATGCTCACGGGAATGGGCCAACTATAGAACAAAGCCCGCCATCCGTCCCAAAGGAATGCGAATGTCGTGATAGCCAGAAAACGCAGAGCCAAGATTGCCAGGGCAATGAAAATAAATCCAGCGATCAGATAA